>JAJFVK010000001.1 GCA_021371795.1 Planctomycetaceae bacterium
ACCAGTGGATCGCCGCCATTATCGAGTTGTTCAAAACGAGTTTGCCAGTCGAAAAGTCCGGAGAGCATCATAAGAAATCCTTTGCCAATGATATGAAAAACCGTAATTTACTTGTCAATGAGCTAACTATATCAAATGTGCAGCGAACTGCACGAAATTTTGTTAATTTTTAGAGATACCCTATAATAGTACACAACTATTTACGAAATAAGGTGTTGTGAAAATATTACTATTTTTGATTGCCCATTGCCCTTAAACTGCCCTTGAAATAATTTCCAGCAAGGTCAAAAACACCGGACTTTGCAAGTTCTATCATGGTATTTTGGCGACCTACGAAAAACCGTCAGAACAGTGTGGTCTTGTCTCCAGAGCAGTTTACGAAAATTGGTGGAATTAATTTTCATCTTTATTCTCTCGGCTATATCGGCATCGCTGTTCGCATCAGTTTATTTGTGAGGTTCATCTTTTCGAATCTCCCGTTCCGCCTGAAGCCAGTCCTGAGCCGCGTGACCTTCACGATGGCCTTGCTGCTCATATAGTTCATAGGTCGCTTGGCGATCTACGGCTTCAAATCGGACGGTGTCTTGACTTTGACCGGATCGAAAATCCGATACGCGAGCAGTTTCACGCGGTCATTAACGAGGAACCACGCCAGTGCATATCCCCAAACGAACATCGCCCAGCCCCAGCCGAGGGGTGCCATAAACATCCCATAAACCGCTATCAGCGTTGCCACGGTTTGCGTGCCGAGCACTGCTACCCATAAAATCCTCGCGGGGCGTATGTACCAGAACGGGCCTCGCGTGCGCGTCAGAAAAATTGTCAGATGTCCCGCTACGGACAACTTCAAATACATAAGCGTCTGAATATGCGCACGGTCGAGATAAAAGACTCGTTCACTAAGATAAAACAAGCCAAAAGCAGAGACAACCCCAATGACGCCCAACACCGTGGCAATTCCCAATACCATACGCATATTCCAAGCTTCGGGCTTGTCCTTGTAATGAACATTGTCGTACGCAGTGGACAGGATGGCACCATCATTGAGCAGTGCCAGCATCACAATCATTACCGCTGTCAATGGATAAAAATAAAAACCAGAATCGCCAGTGTCATAAACAACAGCACACGCAGCGTCTCGGCGATGCGGTATATTGCGTAGCTGTTCATCCGCTGGAAAATTTTTCTGCTCTCCTTAATCGCGTCAATAATCACCGACAGACCGGGCGTCAGCAACACAATGGAAGCTGCCGCACGCGCCGCGTCCGTTGCACCCGAAACGGCGATACCGCAGTCGGCCTTTTTCAAAGCCGGAGCGTCATTTACTCCATCGCCAGTCATACCGACGATATGGTTGCGATGCTGTAGGACATCTACAATGTGAAACTTGTGTTCTGGGAACACCTGTGCAAAGCCATCCGCATTATCAATGGATTCAACTATTTCTGCGTTCTCTTGTTTTTTTGAATCGCCCAAGCTGCCCGCATCAAGGATATTTGTGCCCATATCTAATTTTTTGGCGGTTTCCTTGGCGATGGCCAGCGCATCGCCCGTCACCATTTTAATTTTCACACCCATATTGCCAGCGGTTGCGATTGTTGCCTTAGCATCTTTTCGCGGCGGGTCAAATAACGGCAGCACACCGACAAACTGCCATTGACCTTCACCATCAGCTCGCGCCACGCCCAGTGAACGAAAGCCGCGGACTGCAAATTCGTTGACTGCCTTATCGACGGCAGATTTCACATGACCTGCATTGGCAGATAAATTCAATATCACCTGCGGTGCTCCCTTGGTTACCTTAAACTCCTTTCCATCCGTGCTTTTGACAGTGGCTTCGGTGCGTTTATGCACAGGGTCAAACGGCTGGAAATGGACGACCTGGTAATCTTTCAAGGCCTGATTATTTTTCAGGCCGCCGTTCGTAATCAGCTTCCGGCTCGAGCGCTATGCCGAGTCGTTCGACTCCGGAAGGGTCGCCTGCATCATTAAACCGAACACGGGCGATGCTGATACGTGAATAATTACCCTTCGCGACGAGACGTGGAAAAAGATAAAGCCTTCCATCAGGACCGCGAACAGCAGCCTGATTCAGGATACCTTCAGCCTCCAGCGGATTACCCGGCTCCGGCTCAATCACCAGCCCCAGTCGCTGCAACTTAAATTCACCCATAAAAATCTTTCGTCTGGTTATGTTTTCTTATTTCAGTCTAAACAAGCTATTATTGTTTCGATAACCCGTTTTGTTTCATTGGGGCATCTAACCGGAATAGAAACAACACCTGCTTCTTCAGCCGGATAGTCGTTGCCGCCAGGGAACAATGCATCGCCTATGAAAATCATCTCTTTCAATGAAATGCCGAGTATGTCTCGAAGTTTTCTAACCCCATAGGCTTTGTCAATTCCGGGCTTGGTAACATCAATGGATGTCGCGCCGCCCATTCGGACAGAAAACTCGGGGATAAAAGTGTCAAGGATTGCCTTTATCTTCTTCCGCTTGTTGAAATCTGCGTCCCATTTTTTCTTTTCTTCCAAAGGAACCTGCTGACCTAACGCGGAAAAAGTTATCTGGCTCCTCCTGTCTTCAATTGTTTCTCCCCAAACTTTTTCAACCTTGAAGCCTGCTGCTTCGAGAGCCTTCTTTAGAGAACTGATGATTTTTCCCTTTTCGTCCGTGGTGAAATCTTCTGAATATATCTTTTTCCAATCACCTGTATATTGGAAGAACTTTGTTCCACATGTAGGAAGGATGGATAGATTTTTCAGGCGTTCGTCATGGGGAAGATTGGAGATCACTTGCTTCTCAAACTGCAGCCAATCGCCTCCGGAAATCACGGCTACTTTGACGATGCCAAGAAGGTCATGCAGCAGTGCCGACATTTCAGCATCAAGAGACGATTTACTTTCGGCAAGTGTACCATCCAAATCAAAAACAATTAGTTTTTTCATTATCATTTGCAATATTTCTTTGTTTGTGAAAATCTATGGGATTCTGCTATTTTCTGACGGCGCCTGCTGCGGCTGGATGCGAGGCCGCAATGACAAGTTATCGCTCAGCGCGTAATACGTGATGGCAGCTAACATCAAAACCAAGAAAATCCAAAAACTCCAGGTATGATGTATCCTTTTCCAGTAAGGCTTATCGTCATGATGCTTCTTGTTGTGATCCTGCTCTTCCTGTCGATGGAGATCGTGTTCGTTGCCTTTCATTTTTTCTGTCCTTTCTTAATTAAATTTCCAATAATTCCGATGCGGTTATGTATTGGTATTCACTATCCATTTCCAGTTTCTGATTTCAGGCATATCCTGGCCATGCTTGTCGATATACAGTTTGTGCTCGACGAGTTTATCCTGCACCATCTGCTTGAGGCGGTCCCCTTTATCGCCCAACTGCGGCAGCCGATTTATCGCATCCAGTACCAGATGGAATCTATCAAGACCGTTTAAAACCGTCATGTCAAAGTACGTTGTGATGGTACCCTCTTCCTTATATCCGTGAACATGCATGTTTTCATGGTTGGTTCGGCTGTATGTCAGTTGGTGAACCAGCGAAGGATATCCGTGGAATGCAAAAATGACCGGCTTGTCTTTCGTGAATAATGTATCGAAGTCTTGATCGTTAAGTCCGTGCGGATGTTCCGTATTCGGTTCAAGTTTCATTAAATCGACAACATTGATTACACGTATTTTTAAATCCGGCAGATGTTTACGCAGGATGGACACAGCGGCCAAGCACTCAAGAGTTGGTACGTCACCGCAGCAAGCCATCACCACGTCCGGCTCGACGCATTGGTAGCTGCCTGCCCATTGCCATACACCGATGCCCTCGGTGCAATGCTTTACCGCCTCATCCATAGTCAACCATTGCGGTGCCTGGTATTTGCCTGCGACCACGACATTAACATAATGCCGACTTCTCAAACAATGATCCCCAACCGATAGCAGACAGTTGGCATCGGGCGGAAGGTAAACTCGCACGATAGAAGCCTTCTTGTTTACCACATGATCGATGAAGCCAGGGTCTTGATGGGTAAAGCCGTTATGGGCTTGCTGCCAAACGTGCGAAGCGAGCAGATAATTTAGCGATGCTATTTTTCGCCGCCATGGTAATTCCGCAGTAACTTTCAGCCATTTTGCGTGCTGGTTGAACATCGAATCGATAATATGAATGAACGCTTCATAGCAGTTAAACAACCCGTGCCTTCCGGTGAGCAGATATCCCTCAAGCCAACCTTCACATTGATGCTCGCTTAACATCTCCATTACCCGGCCATCGGATGCAAGAAACTCATCGTTCTCTTTTGTTCGGGCTTCCCACTGCCGTTTGGTGACCTCGAAGACAGCATTTAACCTGTTGGAAAGCGTCTCATCGGGACCGAATATCCGGAAATTTCTTTGTTCCTTATTGAGCTTAATCACATCGCGCAGGAATTCTCCGAGCATATGTGCGTCTGATGCCTCAACCGATCCTGGAGATGGTACATCCACTGCGTATTTCCGAAAGTCCGGCATAATTAAATCGTGCAATAATAACCCGCCATTAGTGTGAGGATTGGCGCCCATTCTTCGCTCACCCTCGGGTGCCAGCTCTGCCAATTCCGGTATGAGATGTCCATCTTTATCAAAGAGTTCCTCTGCTTTATAACTTTTCATCCAGTCCTCAAGGAGCTTTAGATGACCGGGATGCTCGGAATCTACCAACAACGGAATTTGGTGTGCTCGAAAAGTACCTTCGATTTGTAATCCATCGACAACCTTCGGTCCCGTCCAGCCTTTGGGTGAATTAAGGACAATCATCGGCCAGCGTGGTCGAGAGGCGTCATTTTTATTTCGCGCGTTATTTTTGATCTGCCGAATATTCTCGATGACCTCTTCCAAAGTTTCGGCCATGAGTTGATGCATTTTTTCCGGGTCATCACCTTCCACAAAGTAAGGCGTCCAGCCGCAGCCCCGGAAGAATTGCTCCAATTCCTCATGCTCAATGCGCGCCGACACAGTTGGGTTGGCTATTTTATAGCCGTTGAGATGCAGGATCGGCAGCACGACTCCATCGGTTATCGGATTGAGAAATTTGTTGGACTGCCATGCCGTTGCCAGCGGGCCTGTTTCCGCTTCACCATCGCCGATGATACAGGCGACAATAAGCTCTGGATTGTCGAACGCGGCTCCGAAGGCATGACTTAGCGAATACCCTAATTCGCCGCCTTCATGAATTGAACCCGGCGTCGTCGGTGCAACATGGCTGGAAATACCACCTGGAAATGAAAATTGCTTAAACAGCTTTTTCAGTCCGGCTTCGTCTTGGGTGATGTTCGGATAAACTTCACTCCATGTGTCTTCGAGATAAACATTGCCCACAAGAGAAGGACCGCCGTGACCCGGGCCGGAGATATAAAACATATTCAGGTCGTACTCTTTAATGATCCTGTTCAAGTGTACATAAATAAAGTTCTGCCCCGGCGTAGTACCCCAATGTCCCAGCAGCATCGACTTCACATGCTCCGGCTTCAGCGGTTCTCGAAGCAAAGGATTGTCACATAGATAGAGCTGACCGACCGACAGATAGTTGGCGGCACGCCAGTAGGCGTTTATCTTTCGCAGCAAATCTGGCGACAACGGTTTGTCATTTTTATTTTTCTCTTCCTTTTTTACCTCAATATTCTTTTCAGATACTTTTTTTGTTTTCATAACTATTTTCCTTTTCAATGGCAGTCAGTTCATCATCCCAGTATCCCTGGCGATTATAATGTAGATGCAGTTCGGTCTCATATTCCCGAGTTAGCAGAGACTCATCTGTGTATTCCGGTGCCTGCTTGATGGTCTGGCGGGAAATACTGACGAATACTTTCGACTCGCTCCAACTAATATTACCAATCCATTTCGGTGAAATTAGGACTTTTTTACCCAGCCACCAGTTCCGTGTATCAATGATTAGATAACGAATCGCCCACGTCTCGTCATCTATTATAAAATCATCAACGTGGCCAATCTCGCCGTCTGTGGCTTGGACGTGATGGCCACTCACATCGTAAGTGCTGCGTAAATTGGGATTCCACGATTTTTCCTCTTTGGTGGGTTCTCTCCACATTTTACGGTCTCGCAAAATGTATGGATAAAGTCCCCACATGTATTGACCGCTCCAATACATCGGGTATCCATAATACCCATGGTAGGCATCTTCAAATTGTCGCGAGACGGGCTTGTCACTGTCCAGAGATGGACTGTCCTCAATCTGCTTTTTGGTTAAATCAATGGTGATATATTGTTCTTCTTTATTCACGGCGACCATTGCGTACGGGGAGATTAATACCTGTCTGCCCATAAGCCAGCTTCCTGTGTCGGCAACCAGATAACGAATCGTCCAGTGGTTATCATCGAAGTAGAATTCTTTGACCTTTCCTATTTCACCATCGAGGCTGTGCAATTTGTAACCTTTTAATGTTTTAGCTTTGTTTAACATAATAGTAATCCTTTTATTTTTGAGTTTTGTTATTATTCATATTTCAATAAACAGGCTTAATTAAGTTTCTTTGTCATAGGATATAAGCCTCGTGTATTTTCGCCTTCTCAATGTTTACGCAAAAAACGCAGTTCGGTACGAAGATGCTCGACCTCGTCGAGCAGATCGAACATTGTTTTGAGCAAAGCTAAATCGAGGCCGTGAATGGTTCGCAAGTACTCGATTCGCCGAATGGTATAAATTGCCTCTTCCGTGAATTCCATTACCCCGTACGGTGGTTGAACAATAGGTCGTACAAAGCCGTCACGGCAATATATAAGAATGAAACGGCGGGATACACCCGCGAGATGTGCTGTCTCGTCGAGGCTGTATAAAACATTTGGTTTCGGTTGAAACAACTCTATTGCCAGAGATGGCTGGCTGTTCGTAACAAATCTTTTATTCATAAAGGGCGCCTCGGGTTAAAAGTTGATTTTGCGGCCAATTGTTCCCATAGTATTTTTTGTTCCGGCGTCAGATTTACTGGAACCTGGATAGACACGACAGCATACAGGTCACCCCGCATCCCGTTGCTCATTGGCAAACCTTTTCCACGTAAACGTAATTGCCGTTCAGCAATGGTACCAGTCGGTATTTTCAAGGATACCATTCCGTCCAAAGTCGGGATGTGGATGGTAACACCCAGCACCGCTTCCCATGGAGCCAGATCCAAATCGTAATAGAGGTCGGCACCGCGCACGCGGAAGTCCGGATGCTGGGCGAATTTTACCTTCAAATACAGATTTCCCGATTCACCTCCGCCAATTCCTTCCTGGCCTTTGCCCGCAAGACGAATGAGTTGTGCTTCCCGCACGCCAGGCGGGATTTTCACCCGCAAAGTCCGCTTGCCCAATTGTCCGGAGCGCGGATCGGTACGCTGCAAATTTATTGTACGTGTCGAACCGTGCAAAATTTCGTCCAGCGTCACCAAAATGTCGGCCTCGATATCCTGGCCGCGATGGGCGATTGTCTCGCCTTCCATGCCATTCCCATTTGTTCGACCAAAACCTTCGGATACACGACCGCGACTGCCGAAGAACTGCTCGAAAAAATCGCTGAAGCCTGTACCATCGAAATGGAATTCCGAAGCATCTCCGGAACCTCCGCCAAATCCGCTCTGTGGCGGTGGCGGCTGCTGTCCCTGATGGTTCCAGTTTGCTCCCAACTGATCATATTTTCGCCGTTTCTCCGGGTCGCTAAGGACTTCGTTGGCCTCGTTGATTTCCCTGAATTTTTCTTCACCCGTAATCTTGTCTTTGGCAACGTCAGGATGATACTTGTGAGCGAGTTTGCGGAATGCCTTTTTGATTTCCTCGCCGTTTGCATCTCGAGCCACGCCGAGAACGTCATAGTAGTCCTTGAATTTAACGGGCATGATTGCCTCCTGGAGAATGACTCAAGTCATTTACAACAACCTTTGCCGGACGAAAGATTTTATCATTGCGGTAGTAACCACGCTGAATAACTTCGAGGATGGTCTGATCGGGTTGGCGTGGGTCATGCCACACGGAAACAGCCTCGTGCCGGTGAGGGTCGAATGGCTTACCAATGTCCTCGACCGCCTCAATGCCGTGGCGGTGGAGCAACTGGCCAATCTGCTGCAGCGTCATCGTCACACCTTGATGCAACAACTCGGAAGAAATAGATTGCTCGGAAGCCATGGCAAGTTCGAGATTATCGAGAATGGGCAATAAGTCACGTATGAAGGTTTCCTTTTCCACCGCAGCTTGTTGTTCGGAATCTCGCCGTGTGCGCTTTTGGAAATTGTCAAAGTCGGCGGCGAGGCGAATGTAATCGTTCTTCTGTGCGGCCAAATCCTTCTGGAGCATGGATAGGTCAGTCAATACAGCATTAGCAACTGAAGCGGACGGATGCGGTGCATCTGCCGAGCCTGGATGTTCAGGATTGATGGTTGGCACCTTATAGTTTCCCATTTGAAAGTCTTTTTTTTTCTGCGATTTCATAATGATATCACCTCCAGAATCCGTCGAAGCGAATCACAGGCCTCGAACAACACGAATTTGATGCTCAATGAGCCGCCTTTGATCATCAGCACGTTAGTATGAGTCGATTTTGATGACTTGTTTGTCATTTTGCAGCCTCCAATCCAAACGAAGCCAGTTTCGCACATGTGGATTTGTAATCCGTGTGACAAATACCTCTAATTCCCAGACCTTTTGCGACCTGGACAAACATCGGGATGTTCTCAATATAGACTATCTGACTGGCAGGAACCTGCGCAATATCGAGTGCCATACGAAAGATATTCGCATCTGGCTTTCGCAAGTGGACGAAACAGGAGGAAATGAAAAAATCCACAAAACCATCAAGTTTGAACTTTCGAATCCGATACAAATTCAGCTCCCTTGCTTCGTTGCTGACAACAACAATCTTCAGCCCATACCGCCCCTTAAGCCGGCGGACCAACTCGATCATTTCAGGATATGGCCTCGACTGGGCAAACATAAATTTCCTAAATTGAGCCAGTGTGAATAATCGTTTCTGATAAAACACCACGTAATTCAAGTATTCTTCCAGAGTAAGCTTGTCTATCTCATACGTATCTAATATCATATTATGTCTGTCGTTTATCTCTTTGAGATTCAGACCAAATGTCTTTGCCGCCAGTTTGCGGGACACGTGCCCCAATCCGTCGGTGAGCAAAACGCCGCCGATATCCACAAACAACATAGTAATTAAACTGCTATTTTTCATTTTGCTTCCTTCAGCATAATCTTGCCACCCAAAGCGGCATTGGTTCTTCTTTAGTAAAACCACAGTTTCTTAACCACTTTCTTAAACCGAGGCATCCGCTTTGGTTTTAAGAATGAGTTTCAAGCATTGCCAACGATTCAGCCATTTCGCTGCTTAATGAGTCGCAAGCCATACTTAACGTTTTGGCTAAACCGGAGTAATTATGCGGGACGATCGACTGCCGGAATTCTGATCTTTTTATAATTAGAACTTTCGCATTTTGCATATCTACAACTAACCATTGCGCAACAAGAAACAATTCCTTATCAAGGTTGCTATCAAATTTAACAATTTCTACAACTACCTGGTATCTAACAGAAATGGATGAATTCCAGGGATACAAAATAAATTTTGCATCCGGAAGAATATCTGCGAGATTTTCTCTAATCAGACGCGCCATTCCAAGGTCGAGAGATTCTGCCCAGCGGTCGAATTGAGCAAATTTAAGCATCTTTTCTTCATCCTGAGTCACAATTTGCGGCCTGTTCAGATATTCCGGGATTTTAACCGGCCCGACACCAATGACCACATCAGAAGCAATATTTATTTTTTTATCTACCTGATTTTCATGGACAGCCTGAAGCATATAAAACCGCGGCGTCGGGCTATTTGGCACAGACATACAGCCGCTTAAAACCAAGGCAAGACACATAACCACACAAGAATGAATAACAATTTGCTTCATCTTATTCTCCTTTAAGTACTGGTTTACCCTTTAAAATAGCTTCCGGATGCTGCTCAAGATATTCGGCAAGTAAACGCACTGATCGCATTGTCTGTTTTGTTTCTTGAAGCGTCTCCCGCAAATCGTAAAGGCTTCCCTGGAAATCGCTTGAATTCACCAATTTATCAATCCCTTTGGTTACAGCATCTATATTCTTTGCGATTTCTTTAATCGGTAATTCATTCATAATCTCAAAAATATCCGGAGAGATAGGAAGCGTCGGCAGCTCTGGATACTGACTCGGGAAACCACGCAGTTGAGCTGGTTTATCAGGATAAAAATCAAATGAAACCATAAGCTGGCCGGTTAAAAAACTTTTCACTTCAAGCTTCCCACGCAGACCAAGCGCAATCATCTTCTTCTCTCCGCCCAATTCCCTAAAACTAAAGGAACTCTTAATGCGACTATGTTCGAACTCGACAATCACGGGAAGTATAACAGTCCCGGTCTTTGAGTTATAAATCAAGCTGATGTCTTTTACGGTACCGATACTGACTCCCCGAAATAAAACCGGGGCTCCTATTGAAAGGCCTTCAACGGAACCGTCAAAATACAAAACGAATTTACTTGTCCGCTTGAAAAGTGCTCCCGAACCGAAAACCACTATTCCTATTATCAGCAATACTAATGCTGCTGTTACAAATAAACCAATCAATGTTTTGTTCGCTTTTTTACTCATTGCTTAGCTCCCTGCGTTCCGGCTCTCGTTAAAAACTGGATAACCCTGACATCCTTGGAATTAGCCAACAATATATTGGGGTCACCTGCAGCAATAATTGACTTGCTTTCCATATCAAGAAACACTGAATTATTCCCAATGGCAAAAATACTGGCGAGTTCGTGCGTAACAATAACTATCGTAGTGCCCAAATCATCTCTTAGTTCGAGAATCAAATCATCAAGCTTTCGCGCATTTATCGGGTCAAGCCCGGACGACGGTTCGTCAAAAAAAATAATATCAGGATCTAACGCGATTGCCCGCGCAAGGCTGACTCTTTTTCGCATACCACCGCTTATTTTCGAAGGAGAAAAATCCTCATATCCTTCCAATCCAACCAACGAAAGTTTTAGCGATACTACTTCCTGTATCTGTTGGCTGGATAACTTTGTATATAGTTGTAAAGGAAGCGCGACATTCTCCCCTACGGTCAAAGAGCTCCATAGCGCTCCGCTTTGATAAAGAACGCCGAAACGCCGCATAATATTTTTCTGCCCTATTTCATCTTCATCCCAAAAACTTTTGTCGTTATACAAAACCTTACCCTTAGTCGGCGCCTTAAGGCCAATCAAACTCTTAAGCAAAGTGCTCTTGCCGCATCCGCTTACTCCCATAACAATGAAGATATCGCCTTTATTCACACTAAAGCTAAGGTTACGCATCACGGCGTGATTATTATACCCTAAATCAATATTCTTCACTTCAATAACCGGACGCATTGTTGAATTCACAAGTTATACTCCCAAAAATTGACAAATGAACGTAATAATTACAGTTGCAATCACAATACCAGTTATTCCAGTAACCACTGCCGAGGTAGTTGCGATTCCCACGCCGGCTGCGTTTTTTTCGCACTCAATACCACGCAGACACCCGGCAACTGCAACGATTACGCCAAAAACAAAACTGTGAATAAGCCCCACCCATATATAGCTAAGCTTTACGGCATGCTGGGTATGATTCAAATATTCTATCGGATTAAGATTAAGTACCCACACACTGATAACAAAACCACCTAATATGCCCATGATATCCGCATATATGGTCAGGATCGGCATCATAATTACTAACGCCAGAATACGTGGTATGACCAAAAACTCAACAGGAGAAACACCTAACGTTTTAAGAGCATCGATTTCATCGTTTGCCTGCATCATTCCCAGCTCTGCCGCAAAAGACGCCCCGATGCGGCCGGATACAATAATACCAGTCATCACTGCCGACAATACGCGCACCATGCCAATTCCGACCATATCGGAGATATATATTTGAGCCCCAAATGTTTTAAGCTGTATCGCCCCGATAAAGGCAAGTATCATACCTACTAATAAACTTATCAAAGATACAAGCGGCAAACTATCGACCCCGCATCTCTGCACGATTAACATAAAATCGTCCCAGCGAAAATATGATTTACCTTTAACCATGTGGACTATAGAAACAGTGATATCCCCCAGAAAATCAACCCCCGAACGCAAGTTTTCGATAATTTGTAAAACTTTCCCTCCCAATTTTTCAAGAAATGACTCACTCGCCTTTTGAGGTGAAATATCTTTTTCAGATGTCTTTAAAGCCAACGAGAGCAGTTTCTGCGATTTCTCCGGCAGCCCTTCGCGAGCGACATGAATATCCTTGTCCTCACACTCCCTAATCAGCTTAAGCAAAAAAGAAATAAGCCCGCTGTCCCACTTTAACTCTTTTGAAACACTAATATTAATTTCTGCGACATCCGGATGACTATCGAGTTGCGACGTGACCTCATCTGTCGAAAGAAGACCGGCGGAAATCTGCCAATCTCCGCTTAGTTTAATAAGAAGTGTTTTTGGTGTTGAATAATCAAAGACAAGTTTTTCCGGCAGTATACTCACTTGATCGGCCTTAACCCTTATTTAACATGATTAATCGTATAAACCATTTCATTATCAATTCTAATATCTTCACCAAACAACTCAAGGCAGCGAATAATTGTCTTTTCTTCCGTCGATTGAATCATCGCTGCCACAATATTTGAGCGGCTTCCAGAGGAACCGCAACGCTGTCATAGTTCGGTATCACTCTGGCCGTATAGTCTGTCGCAGGCCGGGCTGCTGATACTGTTATGCTATAGATGTAGCCTCTAATTGCACCAGCCAGTTGTTGACCTTGCTTCATCTCCTGCCTTACCGGACTGCCACCATTTATCCCATTCGCATAAAGTTCCACTCGAACCGCATTTGGGTCGATGTCGTCGATATAGACCTCAACTTTAAATGTGTGATGCTGTTCGTCAGTTTCAACTTTTGTTTCGCCAAAATGCACCGCAGCCCATTTTTGTTCGAGAGTATGTTTCCAATTTACCAGTTTTTGCCCCATTGCGCCTTTATCTGAAGCACGCATACGATAGGATATCGCAGATGGAAGGTAATGCTGCTCGGTGTATTCCTGAACAGTGCTGGTGGCTGAAAAGCGAGGCGTTAACATTGCCATGCTTTCACGAATACGCGATACCCATGCTTTGGGAATTCCATTTTCATCACGGTTATAAAATTCAGGAATCAACTCGCGTTCGAGCAGGTTGTAAAGTTCATTTGCTTCGACAGCATCCCATGCCGGGTCATCGCCATGTTCATGGCCGTCGCCAATCGCCCATCCAACTTCCGGTGTATATGCTTCAGCCCACCATCCATCCAGTTCCGACAGATTGAGTCCTCCATTGACAAGCACTTTCATTCCGCTGGTTCCACTGGCTTCCCATGGACGCCGCGGCGTGTTAATCCAGACATCTACTCCCTGTACCAGGTGTTCAGTCAAATGCATATCATAGTCGCTAAGGAATACCGCATGTGAACGCACCTCTGGCCGCCTGATAAAACGTATCCATTCCTGAATCAGTCGTTGTCCTTCCTGATCCTCAGGATGGGCCTTACCGGCGATAATAAGTTGAACAGGACGCTGACTGTCAGTCAACAGGCCAAGCAATCGCTGCGGATCATGCAGCAGAAGATTCGGTCTTTTGTAGGATGCGAAGCGGCGTGCAAAACCGAGCGTTAATGCATTTGGATCAAATAAATATTTTGTATCGTCAACTATCTCGGACGATGCGCCTGATTCAGCGAGTTGCCGAGACAGCCGCTGACGGGCATATTCAACGAGAGACTTACGGGCCACGGCACGAAATTGCCAGAGCCCGACATCGGAAATGCGGCGAATGTTTTCGCCCAGCGTTTCCTTTGTTCTCAGCCAACGGTCTTTTCCGCAAGACTGTGTCCAAAGTTCGTCGGCCGTCGCCGAATCCCAGGTTGACATATGCACCCCGTTGGTAACTGAACCGACAGGCACTTCATCTACCGGCCAGCGTGGAAATAAATGTTCAAAGAGATGGCGGCTGACTTCTCCGTGCAACCGGCTCACACCATTTACCGCTCCGCTTCCTCGTATAGCCAGATAAGCCATATTAAAAAATTCTGATGAGTCATTGGAATTTTGCCGCCCAAGAGCAAGCAAATCGTGGATTGGTATATTAAGCCTCTTGTCGGCATACCAGCCAAGGTATTGCTCGATAAGAGCTGGAGAGAAACGGTCAAAGCCTGCTGCTACCGGTGTATGAGTGGTAAATAGATTACCGGCTCGTGTAACAGCCAGTGCGACTTCAAAAGACTGACCTGTATCTTCCATAAAATTTCTTGCGCCTTCCAACACAGCGAAGGCAGCATGCCCTTCGTTCAGATGGCATACCTCCGGCCGAATCCCGAGAGCACGAAGCAGCCGCCATCCTCCAATCCCAAGTATAAGCTCTTGTTTAAGCCGCAATTCAAACCCGCCTCCATAAAGTTCGCTTGTAATTCCTCTATGAGCTGGAAAGTTCGCGGCATCATTAGTGTCTAACAAGTAAAGTTTAACTCTGCCGACCTGGACGTGCCATGCACGCAGCCACACCGAATAACCAGGAAGCACGATTTCCAGCCGCAGCCATTCTCCATTTTCTTTCCGCAGAGGCGTAATCGGCAATTGCCCCGGGTCGTTA
Organism: Planctomycetaceae bacterium; assembly: GCA_021371795.1. Classification (NCBI taxonomy): domain Bacteria; kingdom Pseudomonadati; phylum Planctomycetota; class Planctomycetia; order Planctomycetales; family Planctomycetaceae; species Planctomycetaceae bacterium. The sequence continues at coordinate 14,699 of JAJFVK010000001.1, forward strand.
TACGGGTACAGTTCCTGCTGCGCTCCATCCTTATCAATCATCTGACGAAAATAGCCTTGCTGGTAAAGCAACCCCACACCGATTACCGGAACACCCAAATCGCTGGCGGCTTTGAGCTGGTCTCCTGCAACATTACCGAGGCCGCCTGAATATATGGGCAGAGCTTCGCTTAGCATAAATTCCATACAGAAATAAGCGACACAGTTTAAAGAAGTTTGCGGATGAGTTTCCTGAAACCACGCAGGCGCTGCCGACTTGCGGCCCTTGAGTTCCAAAAGCTTATCCACTTCCCTGCGAAATTCGGTGTTGGCCAATAAGTTTTCAAGTTTTTCCCGTGAAACCGTTTGCAAAACAACCCATGGATTTTGTGCCAGTTCCCACAATTCAGGGTCGAGCTGTCTCCATACTTTGTCCTCATAATGGCTCCACGACCATCGCATATCCAGAGCAAGCTCGGCAAGAGAATCAAATCCATCCACTTCTGTTGGCAGAAAAGAGTATAGCTTGTTCACATGTGTTTGCTCGTTCATAGTTTCTCTTTAATTACTCTGATGACTTTTTTGTTAAGGCCTCCATCAGCTTGTCGAATGGTTCATTAAATTTTCTTACGCCTTCATTTTCGAGCTGCCCGGTAATCTTGTCGATGCTGATTCCGAGTTCCTGTAATTGTGCCATTACCAGGTTTGCTTGCTCGACATCCTGTTCAAGACGTGATTTCGGATCACCGTGATCACGGTAGGCATCTATGGTTTCAGGCGGGACCGTGTTTACGGTGTCTGGGCCGATTAGTGATTCAATGTATTTTACATCACTGTAGTCAGGGTTCTTGGTACCTGTGCTGGCCCATAGAAGCCGCTGGACACGAGCACCTTTATCAGCCAGTTTATTAAATCTATCATCGCAGAATATTTCCTTGTATATTTGATAGGCCATTTTCGCACTGGCGATGGCAACTTGTCCATGCAACTTTTTTGCGATATCTGTTTTCTGGCTGTCTTGTGAGATGAGTTTTTCAAGCAGTGAATCCACCAATGCATCGATACGACTGACAAAGAAACTGGCCACCGAGGCTATATGTTCCACTGGCTTGCCTTGGGCAGCGCGCATTTCGAGACCTGCGATGTAAGCATCCGCAACCTGTCGATAACGAGGCAACCCAAAGAGCAGCGTTACATTGATATTGATTCCTTCGCTGATGAGTTGCTGAATGGCAGACAGACCATCGGCTGTCGCAGGAACTTTGATGAAAACATTTGGTCTGTTCAGTGCTGCCCATAATCGGCGAGCTTCCTCAATTGTGCCTTTGGTGTCATTTGCCAGATGAGGGTTGACCTCAAGACTGACATATCCGTCTATGCCGTTAGTTTTTTCATACACAGACCTGAACCCGTCCGCGGCGTTCTGTACATCGTGTTGGCTGATAGTTTCATAGATTGTTCTGACATCTTTTTTTTTAAGAGCCATATCACGAATGTCCTGGTCATAAATATTGCTTTCCGCTATAGCCTTTTCAAAAATAGATGGGTTAGAGGTCATTCCCCGAAGTCCATCTTCATCTATTAAACGTCGAAGCTGGCCGCTTACAATTAAATCACGCCGGATGTAGTCGAGCCAAATTGACTGGCCGAGCGTTTGCAATTTTTTCAAAGGATTATCTTTTATGATATTACCTCCTTGTGTTCCAATTCCACAACTTTAGCCAAGCGGTGCCGATGACGCGGAATATCACTAAACCGGGCATTCAAAAAAATTTGAACAAGAGACCACGCTAATTCAAAACCAATGATACGGCCTCCCAGGCACATTATATTCATATTGTCGTCTTCCACACCTTGATGAGCGGAAAACGAATCCATAATCATTGATGCACGCACGCCTGCAACTTTGTTGGCAGCCACGCACGCCCCTATTCCACTACCGCAGATAGCCAGACCTTTTTCTATCTCGCCTTTTGCCACTGCCTTTGCAAGCGGAATAACAAAATCCGGATAGTCATCTTCCAACTCCAATTGATAAGCACCGAAATCTTTTACCGTGAAACCTGCTGCCTTGAGAGCAGTAATCAGTTTCTCTTTTAATTCAAATCCTCCATGGTCGGCTGCGACTCCGACGTGTTTCGGTGTTACTGTCAATATTGTCAGAGAGTCAGCCATTGGTATTCTTCTCTCTTAAAAGCAATTTTTGAATTATGTTAAACGTTAACAGGTTCTGTATGATGCACATCAGATTCAATAGCTTCTGTGTCTTCGATAATTTTTTTGGCATTGGCCACCTCATCGGCTGTACCATGCGCAACTATAACAAATTTGCCTGCCTTGATTGCGGTCTCATATTTCAACACGCTGTCTTTAGGAATGCCTATGCTGTAAAGCCCGGCACCTAATGCGCTAAGGCCTCCAACTACGACAGCACCTTCCAGTGCTCCAACCAGCCATGCCACAAGTGGACCTGCAACCAAAATCGGCCCAAATCCGGGAATCATAAAAAATGCCGAGCCAAATAATAGCCCCCAAATACCTCCCCAGAAAGCGCCAAGCTTGCCCCAATACTTTATCCGATCGCCCGTATTGTAGTATCCGATTACATGCTCGTCAGAATGATAGTCCTTGCCTACAATAGAAAGCATTTTCATGGCAAAGCCTGATTTCTGCAGTTCTTTGATGCCAGCTTCAGCTTCTGTGTGTGTGTTGTACACTGCAACCATTGCATTTTTCTTTTCAGCCATTATTTAATCTCCATAAAAATTATTTTCATTTTCGTTTTTCATTTTTCGCTCAATTTATCTTTACCAACCAGTACTGTCCCATTAACTTGAGACCTAATTAGTATAACTATTTTAGATATACAATGTTACAACAAAAAACAACTGTTATCGATTTGAACGGGCTGGTATCCTGCGGTGAGATTTTATTATCACCAATCAGGAGTAGCACGGCCAATGAACAACGAACGTACAGTGTTTTCGCAAATACTCGATTTTATTCCAATGCATCAATTCAGAACTTGCGTAAATCGATACAATGGCAACCATCGAGTAAAATCTTTTTCATGTTTCGATCAATATCTAACGATGGCATTTGCACAGCTAACTTATCGCGAAAGCTTAAGAGATATAGAAACCTGTTTAAACGCTTTACAAGGCAAGCTCTATCACTGCGGCTTTCGTGGAAAAGTTTCTCGCAACAACCTCGCCAACTCCAACGAAAAAAGAGACTGGCGAATATATCACGACTTTGCACAGGTTCTCATTTCCAAAGCAAGACAGCTTTATGCCAACGAAGACTTCGGTGTTACATTGAAAAACACAGTCTATGCTCTGGATGCAACCGTTATCGATTTATGCCTGTCGTTATTCCCATGGGCTCAGCACCGCCGGCACAAAAGTGCGATAAAGCTGCATACACTGATGGACTTAAAAGGCTCTATACCTACGTTTGTACGCATTACAAGCGGTGCGGTGCACGAAACTACCATCTTTCCAACGATACCTCTGGAGGCCTCTGCCATATATGTAATGGACAAAGGTTACACAGACTTCGAAACATTATACAGTTTTTCAAAGAGCAACTGCTTCTTCATTATCAGAGCCAAAAGAAATACAGTTTATTATCGCCGGTGTTCTCATCCGATAGACAAGAGCAGCAGCATAAGAAGCGACCAGACAATCCAATTAACCGGCCCAAAAACTTCAAGACTTTACCCGATACCACTGAGACGAATTACTTTTCGAGACGAAGAACAGCATCGTACTTTTGTATTTCTGACCAATCATTTTCAACTGGACGCATTGACTATTTGTCAGCTTTACAAACTGCGATGGCAGATCGAATTATTCTTCAAATGGATCAAACAACACCTGCGGATAAAATCTTTTTTCGGAACTTCCATCAATGCAGTCAAGACGCAAATATGGATAGCTATCAGTGTTTATGTGCTTGTGGCGATAATCAAAAAGGAATTGAAGCTGGAGCGTTCATTACACGAAATACTCCAAATTATAAGTGTCCTACTTTTCGAGAAAACACCGCTAAAACAAGCACTTACGGAAAATTATTATGATTTTAAAGAGCAACAAAACTATAACCAACTGTCCTTATTCAACTTATAATGGGACAGTACTGATTGAAAATTGAAGATTGCAGAACTGAAAGAAGCAATATAAATCACCGGCTCTTTTACAAGTTAATATAGAAGTTTGGGACGACGAGAACGAATAGTGAATAGTTAAGAGTGTCTTTTTAACGTTCAACATCGAACGTCCAACATTCAATATTGACGCTACGCGGTTTAAAAAAAATGAATAGCATGGAACGCCGGTAGTTATCGCAAAAAAATAGGTGGCTGTCCCTAATTATTCAGTCTTCTTTTACAAGGTATTTGAGGATCATTGTAATCAAGCCAAGGTTTTATTACTGTTTTTGCTTCAACTATAAATTCATCAAGAGATAATTTTTTTAAGTAGCCTCCTGATCGCATCCCGTTTATGCCAACAATAATTATACTTTTATTTGGCACCCAAAAGCCTACTCCTCCATCATTGGGATCTTTTATTGCTGGGAAATCTGAATCTATTTTTGATACAAGATCATTTTCTGCTCTAAAAATACCTCCTATTTTTACTGTATCTTGATCAAGATATTCTATTTGTAGTACTGGAACTTCATATGCATCTATTACTTCCAATGTGGATTCATCATAATATTTACGAAAATAATTATTGGGATTTAGTACCCATTGATTATTAATCATTTTGGCAACTATTTTATTGTCCAAACTGGTTATTTTAGCAGAAACAAGGAGACCCTCTTTTGTTTTTCTCAGAGAAAAATATACATTAGGCCCAAAAGGTTGTATGATTTGATTCAGCCCTGTAATTTTGATTATTTGCTCTCCAGACCTGTACTGTATGCTATTTTTTTCATTGTTATTTATAGTATAAGAAACTTTTTGTTTTGGCTTTAACGCACCAAAGTTTTTTGGAGTTGGATCATAAAAAATTCCAATAATAACTGACATGGTAGAAAGTATAATGAAGAAAATATTAAGGCGTCTTTTTGAAGAATCTTTTCTAGAATATAGTTGCCATATACTAATAATTAAGCATATAACTGCAATTGAAAGTAAAATTACTTTTATCATAACGAAATCTCTGTGAACTTCTGTGGCTAAATTAATAGCCAAAAGCTTAACGCCACGTACCAATACTAAATATCAATAACTAATACAAATTATCGCATTTTGGTTTGGAATTGCAAGGCAAAAATCATACCTTATTTTTTGAAGATTTCTTGTTTAAACGGATTCCATATAATTTTTAATTTTTAATTATTAATGTTTAATTTTTAATTTTTAATTAAAAATTCAAAACTCAAAATTAAGAATTCTTCACTCTTAATTCTTCACTCTTCACTTATTTTTATCTTCCGAGTCTTTCGAGCGCGGTAGTGAGTGGGCCGGTTGAGGCCTGTATCATTCCGTCGAACGGCTTGCTGATATCCTCAATCAGAAAAATCGCGGACGAAACCGACATTGCGCAAACGAGCAAAACAATAATCACCGTCGAATTGTACGGCGAAAACAAACCGCAGCTTACAAAAAGTATCGTCAGCCAAAAAATAAGTATCACAAGCAGAGTCGCCGGCACAGTAACCTGCGACTGCTCCATCACGAGCCATCGCGACAGCATTAAATCGTTGCAAAGCTCCACCGCCTGGCTCTGAATCTGCGTTTGCGAAGCGGTCTGCGGCACAAGACTCCGCACGCCATCGAGCACAAGTTCCATTCCGACCGTTCTGCCGTTGGTCGGCATTTTCACAACTTTATTTTTATCTTTCACAGCCGAGCGTTCGACAATCGCCTGCAAAGTTGATTTCAAAATGACACGAGGCTCGTTGGCTTCGGGGCCGTAAATTTTCAAAACGCGGTCGAGCATAATAATTTTCGCACCGGATTGCGTGAACGCGGTGTTCGTCGAGTCCAGCGCATTTTTAGCCGAGCTAATCAGCAGACCCAAAACAAGAGCCGACAGCGTAGCGACAATCGCAATGCCGGTCTTCATCGCGTCTTTTGAGTCTTCACGCAAATGATGGTCAGGCAAAAGGCCGCGAAGATACATACCGAAAATCGCGCCGCCAAAAGCACATACGAAAGTTACTACACCGATTGTAATTGAGAACATTTATTCAGCCTTTAAAAGCTAAAAGTGTAACTCGCAAAGGAGGAGATGTCAATAAGAGTTAAAAACGAAGAGTTAAGAGTGTCCCCTCTGATTTTTCTTTTAAGTCCCCGTAAGGGGATTGTAAGAAGAAAAATCCTGAAGACTCGGGGATAAAAAGAACTAAGAGTGAAGAGTATAAAAAAAATGGACAGTAAAAACTTTTACTATCCACTAACAACCATCAACTAACGACTAAATTATTTTCGTCTAATTTTGAAAAGCAAAATTCCGCCGGCGAGTATTGCGAGAGTAGAAGGTTCAGGAATAAACATCAGAGTACTATCCGGAGATGTACCCAAACCAAACACCGCAGAGTTCAAAACATCAGATTCAGCAAAACCTGTTACGCCGGAGAATGTAAACGTGATTGTATTCAAAACAAACAGCCTGTCGTTCAGACTCTGGGTCGCGACATCGCCGGCATAAATCGAGTAGTCTATTCCGCCGACAATGTTGCCGGGGAAATTATTTGTCATAGTCGAATTGCCGACCGTCCCCACGCCAAAGCCGAGATACGGATTGGCTGCCGCGTTGAACGCTGAAAAATACCATGTGTCGTCCTTTTTCGCGACGGCTTTTAAATCCGCATTGGCTGTTTGCAATGTGTCGGTTGAATTTTCATCCGTCTTGTAAACATCGCCGGTCGCAGACAGAAGCACAAGCTCCGGCCGCTGACCGATGCTGTTGTAAATGTCAAAATAATAACTGCTCAACAAATCGTCGGGACTGTTGGAGGCAGTCGTCGAGAGATTTGAAAGTCTGACCGTCAGTATGTCGCCGGAGATTGCCATCTGCGATTCTAAAATCACCGCGTCGCCGGTAATTGAAACGCCTTCGACATGCTGAATGATGTTAGCTTCCGATTGAGCAGATAATAACATCAGCAATACAACGCAAAATACAGTTATAAACGCAATCTTTTTCATAGCACAAAATCCGCTTGCGACTAAATGGATAGCACCACAAGCAAAAAAACATAAAATATAGTTAGAAACGCAATCTTTTTAATGGTCTTTTCTGAAAAACCTAAACTCATCTTCGCTGCGGTGTCCATAAACAACCCCCTAACTGCTATTCATATTTATGTTTATGTTTACATTGCAATGAAAACATACAAATTAAATTCGCAAATGCCAAATCGGACAGCATCAAAGTCCCATAAAGATTGAAGATTTAAGAATGAAGATTGAAAATTATTATAAATATCCCGCCAAAGGCGTTCCTCAAATCTTCAATCTACAATATTCAATATTCATTTTTACAAGGAGCATATTATGACAAACGAAACGACAATTATCAGAATCCCATTGGAACAACTGCTTGTGCATCCGGAGAATCCTAACAGGATGAGCAAAGCGAATTTCGAGAAGCTCAAACTGCACATCAAAAAAACCGGCAATTACGAGCCGCTGATAGTCCGCAAGCATCCGGAGCGTGAGTACTTTTTCCAAATCATCAACGGCCATCACCGCGCAGAGGCGTTAAAGCAAATCGGCGCAAAGACCGCTGACTGTATTCAGTGGGACGCTGACGACAACCAAGTACGGATTTTATTAACGACGCTGAACCGGCTCGGAGGCAAAGACGAATTGAGTATGAAAATCGAAATCATTAAAAAACTTTCAGAAAAATACAACAGCAAAGAGCTTAGTAAATTACTGCCGGACACAAAACAAGTCATTGAAAAACTTAAAAATATTACCAAGCCTCTGGAGAATTTCACGGCCGATGTAAAGGCGTATCTGCAAACGCTGGTGTTCTTTCTTACCGATGAACAACTAAAAATCGTTCAAAAAGCAGTCTCAAAAACAGCCAAAAACAGCTCAAAAGCCGCGAAAAAAGCCCTTGCGATAACAAAAATCGCCTCAGAATGGTTAAATTTTATCGAAAAGGAGGGATAAAACTATGTCGATAACAAAAAAACACACCAAAATAATAGATGAATGGGTTCAAAATGAAGTGGATGAAACTGAATTAATCCAGAAATACCGGATTTCTTTTAAAAAACTCTCAAAATTACTAAATTACAAACAAACTAAGGATGAAATCGATGGCAGACTCGAAGTTGCCAAAAAACGAAGCCAACTGTTAATCGCAAAATATCTGCCAGTCGCAACGGCGAAATTAATCGAACTGTGCAACAGCGACAATAACGAAACCAGCAGAAAAGCCTGTATGGATTTAATCAAAGAAGAATTACAAGAAAAATTCGCAGAACCCATAACTCAAACAGAAGCCCAGGAACCCGCACCAAAAATCGACAATGAAACAGCCTCGACAATTCTGGCAGTGCTTGCGGAAAAGAAAAAAAGGCCGTAAAAAGATTTCAGCGGTCTTGAATGCAAAATTAATTGAACAAACTACTTGATTTAGTCGAATAAATAATAGTATAATGCATACGGAGGTATGCACACTATGCCGAATAAAATCATTAAATTCCAATATGACGCCGAAAAAGCCAAACAGGCAGTCCTGTGGATGTTGTATAAAAACAATGGCTCAATGGACAAACTCCAATTAGTAAAATTGTTTTTCCTTGCCGACAGAGAACATCTGGCAAAATATGGCAGGCCAATTATCGGCGGCACCTATTACACTATGAAGTATGGCCCAGTATGTTCAGAATTGAAAGATGCTATAGACAGGTTCCTTGACGGCAGTTTAGTTTTAGATGCAAAGCATAGATTAGTTGCGAATGAAAAAACTACCACAGATTGGCTGTCTGAATCAGACTTGGAAGTACTGGACGACATTTATAAAAATTACGGTCATACCGACCCCTTTAGGCTAAGTGATATAACCCATAATCTTGAAGTATATAAAAAACACTGGCCGCCTAAAGAAGGACAACGGGAATTAATTCCTTACGAGGATTTTTTTGCCGACTTAGATGACACCGCTAAAAAAATGCTCGAAATCATTTACGATGAGCAGGATGCATGGGCAGATTTTAGTTAATGGATTCATCTGATGATCTAAAATTTCGAGCTGTTTTTACTCAAGGTGGAGCATTCAGAGCAAAACTCACCGAAGATGGTAGCAGAAAAACTCGATATTATTTTGTTCTCAATTCTAATCCTCAAGCCGATGAATTAACAATTCTGTCAACTAGTACAACACAATTTGACTTACATAAAAATTGTAATGGTGGAGATGACATTCACATCCCACTTTCACCAAAAGACTACAAAGAGTTTACTGAATACTGTTTAATATGTTGCAACAGACCTAAACAGTACAATAAGGAAAATTTGAAAAAACAATTAAAAAAACAAAAGTGGGAGCTATTGCCCGCCTTGCCAAATGAACTGCTGCAAAAAATTCTTCACGGTATTGCAAAAAGCAAGGTAATTCCGCCGATTTATAAAAAAATGATATTACCGGAAGAAAATAATATATAACAACTAATCACTGTAGTAATTCAAATCGCAATTGTCATTACGAAGAATAAAAAAAGCACCGCTGCGCTGATGTTAATTGTAAACGAGTGGACGAACAGGACTGAAGAGCGAAAATTTGTTTAGGAAAACAGAGTCGTAAATAACTTGACAAAACAAAAGCAAGTGATACAGTATCTCTTGAATACATATTCAAATATTGAACGTTATTTTAGGAGAGTTAACTGTGAAACCAAATCTATCAATTTCGTTTTTAGCAATTCTTGTGGTCTGTGGTTTTGCGTCAGCAGCGGGTCTTGTCGCGAACTGGACGTTCGACGAAGGCAGCGGCACAGTCGCAAGCGATTCAGCGGGCGGTTACAACGGAACGATAGTCGGCGCAACCTGGGCAGAAGGCGTAATTGGCGGAGCGCTGGACTTCAACGGTGTAAGCGATTATGTTGAAGTTCCTCACAATGCCAACCTGAACATCACAGGCGACATCACAATAGCTGCGTGGGTTTGCTTTAGACAAGGCGGCACCGGTACAGGCGGCAGCCAATGTATCGTTACAAAATGTCTGGGCAGCGGAGCTACATATAATCCATACGATTTCAGAACCAATGTATATGTTGACCCGACATTGACAATGGTCAGAGCCAGTAAATACAAATTTCAGGGACAAAACAGTAATTTGGCCATTTCATTAAACGAATGGCACCACGTTGCCGTAACGGTTTCTGGCAGCTATTCCACCTTTTATGTGGATGGCATTGCAACTTCAAGAACAGGCTATGCATTTCCTACTCCGGCAGGCAACACCAGACCATTGTATATAGGCAGAAGAGATGATGGAATGTATTTCAACGGACTGATTGACGAAGTCAGCATTTATGATTACGCACTCGACACGAACGAGATTGCCGAGCTTTATAACGAAGCAACGGCGGCAAGCTCCATCAGTGACCACTTCGACGATGGTGTACTCGACCCGGCATGGAACATAACTTACAACAACGCTTCCGGCTGGACTTACACTGAAAGCGGCACAAATCTCACCGTTACAGGCATTACATCGCCAGTTTCATACGCATGGAATGATGTGTTCCTTACACGTGATTTTTCTGCGCCGGGAGATTTTGAAATAAACACAAAAATATCATGGGATTCAGGAAGAGTCTCCTCTGCTATGCAAACGCTGTACATCCGAGCATATTCCGGCACAAAAATCGTCGTCGAATCCGGATATTGCGATGCGTGGATAGCACACAGAGGCGGAAAAGTCGCAAAAATTGAATCCAATTATATTTACAATTGTCAAATGAACACTCTTCCTGTGGCAGGTACTGCCGAAATCACTATGAAAAGGGAAAATGGTTTCGCTACCATCTTTTGGGACAACGCCGCGATTTTAACAGGCTACAGCAGTTCGCCGATAGATAAGGTAGAATTGATTTTCTCGAAATATGTTTATCCACGTTCGACTTTTGGCAGCTTGTCTGTCGATTATATCAACGCGGTCGCCGGTCAGACTGCAGTTTTGGACAACATTGAAATCGTTGGGCCGAATTCCGTAGCGGAAGAATCCGACACGCAGTACAAGGTTACCGGCTATTACAGCGACGGCACAAGCGGTGATGTAACCGCGGACGCGAACTTCACAATTAATTCAAACCAGTTCGCTTTCATCGATGCAAACGGATTATTAATGACCGAAAGACTCTATCGGCCGAGCGAAACCTGCACTATCAAGGCCGATTGCAAAGGACTTGCCGCGAAAAAGCAGGTCAGCATTTATCCGGTCTGCGATGGCAATGAATGTACCAAAAAGCAACTTGCGAAACGCAATCTCGCAGACGCAATTGAAATCAAACAGGATATAGTAGCCCAGCTCAATCACGCCAGAAAAATTGAAACGGCGACTTATCAGATGTTGGGAAAGATTGGCATGAAGCCGAAGGATTCAATAAAGACACGCATTGAAATACTGGCGGCAATCACTTACGAATCATGGGCATGCAGGAAAATCGATGATTCTATCGGCTTCCTTGAAAACGCAAACCAGTTGATAAAATAATATCAGCAATGAAAAATCCAGAGCCCTGACCTAAAAATCAGGGCTTTTTTTTAATTGCATATTTCAGCATATACTATAATTTAAGGCTGATGAATAAAGCCTATTATAAATTAATGCTTCTTTTTGCTGTCGTGGTTTTGGCGTTTTTGTCGCTGTATCTTTTTGCCGCCAGTATGAGCAAGGCAATGAGCAGCGATGAACAGATGTACTGCACAGGCGGATACTTAATAAGCAAAGGCCTGATGATTTACCGCGATTTTTCTTATGCCACACAATTGCCCTATCACCCGCTTTTGTGCGCAGCGGTTTATAAACTGACCGGCACAACGCATTATCTTTTGGCCGCTCGGCTGATTTCCATTGCTTTCGATATATTCATTATTATCTGCATATTCAGTACATTCAGGAAAATTTTCGCTGAATATTATTTTTCAGGAACGCTGCTGGGACTGGCGGCATGCACGCTGTTTGTGTTCAATCCTTTCGTGTCGTATTTGCTGGGCGTTGCGTGGAACCACGATATGACGCTACTGTGCATTGTGTTGAGTTTCAGGATTTTCATCGGCGAAAAACATAACACGATGCGAATATTCACAATCGCTGCCCTGCTGACAATCGCCGTCTGGACAAGGGCGACAAGCGTTTTTATTATGCCGATTTTCCTTGCAATGGTTATTGCAAAGACACGAAGTAACAATATTATTATCAACTCCGCGCGGGCTAAAGCCCACCCTACATCCACATCACTCCTCGCAATAACACTTGGCGTGATTGCTTTCAGTATTGTGCCGGTTTATATTGCAATTGCAAGCGGACGGGCGTTTTTTGTGAACATCTTTTTGGTATCGATGCTGCACGGCCAATTGCTACACGACCTTCATATCGCCTATGACAAAAGTTATCTTACGATTTGGGCTTTAAGAAATTTTGACTCCTCATTTCTGATAATGACTGCGGTTTTTATTTGTTTCTGCGTTTTTGTTTTTCGCAAAAAAATTACTATCACTCAAAAAACAAATGCCCTGCTTGCTTTTCTGCTTCTGATTACATCGTTTATCATTACGTATTTTCCGCCGACGATGTGGAAACAATATTTTGGAATACCTGTAATTTTTATAATTATTGTTATGGGATTCGGATTATTGTATTTACGAACCACGGGCAGTTATAAAATTTGCGTTGCGATTTTTGTCGCGCTGTCATTGGCGACAATGATTTCACAAAAGCCCATCTCTAAAATTTCAAAATGTTTATCGCCGGACAACTGGACGCCAATAAAGATTCATAACATCTCAAAACAAATCGTCGCGACCGCACAGGACTCCAAAACGATTTTGACACTTTCGCCCTTGTACGCGATTGAAGGCGGCGGGCAGATATATAACGAATTGTCGGCGGGAGTTTCCGCGTTCCGAGTCGCTGACAAACTCTCCGCAACCGACAGAGCCGTTACGCATACGGCAGGCTTGAAAGAATTGCCTAAATTAACAAACGCTAAACCAGCAGGCGCGATAGTTATTGGGCCGGAACTGACAAGGTTCGACAAAATCGACTTAAAGAGCATTGTGCCTCCTGATTGGCAACGAATCGACTGCGGCAACTCAAGCGTTCATAATTTCTTTCCACCAAAAGGGTTATAATCCCGCTTTCAACTTCGACGCTTATTCTTAAAACGCCATTTTTCTGCAATATTTAAAAGTCGTAAACGTCTTATACTATATATGTTACCAGACGATAATTCCGTACACTAAACGGTGACAGAATATATTTATTGGAAAGTTAAAGGACGTATGAGAACAATAGGGTATAGGGTACAGGGAACAGGGTACAGGCAATATTGCACAGGTTTTACATTAGTTGAACTGCTTGTAGTGCTGTCGATAATCGCGATGCTGATGGGCATTTTAATGCCTGCACTCGGCGCCGCCCGCAGAAGCGCGTACAAAACCGGCTGCAAACAAAACCTCCACGGCTGCGCGGTCGCGTTCAGAATGTACCTCGATGAAAATCGCAACACAATGCCGATAATATGGAACATGCCGTATTCAACCGTACAGGGCGACGCAAATTCCGTAGCACTTTATCCGTGTATGAAAAAATATCTAAGCGGACCGGAAGCACTCAAATGTCCTGCCGACAAATATCCTGAAAAGGGAACATCATACTGGAAGGAAGAAGGCTCGAGTTACGAGTATAACGAACATCTGGGCGGTCGGAAAATTGAAGATGACTGGTTCGCCAAGAGATTCGGCACAAGCGAAGTTTGGATGCTGCACGATTATGAGGGCTTTCACGGTAAAAAAATAAACTCCGGCGGCGAAAGAGATATGCGAGACAGTAGTCAATATTCTCTTGGCTCATTTATGTATCTTTTTGCGGACACTTTAGTCGCCGACAGAACAAGGGGTAAATAATGGCAACGTTAGCGGGAAAAATGAAAAAACCAGAACCAAACAAAAAGAAAATTATAATAATTGCCTCCGTAATTGCCGTTGTTTGCCTTTCTGCTGTCGGCGGATTGTACATGGCTTTCGGCGGCGATGACGATGAATTCGGCGGAAGACGGCCAAGGTTCCACGACGCGAATCTGCCGGACATGCGTAAGCAATCCTACGATGATGTCGTTGTGTACAAGAACAGCGACAAATATAAAAAGCTCTCGCAGCAGGAACAGATGATGTACTCGATGATGACGCACAGGCAAGTCGAGAAGCATAATATGGAAACCTATTTTACACTGCCGAAAGAACAGCAAACCGCGTTTCTCGATAAAGTGATTGATGAAATGCAGCAGAACATGAAAAACATGCAGCAGATGCCGCGACCTGAACGCCGCAGAGACGCAAACGAACCAAACGACCCGAACGCACAGAAACGTCGGGAAGAACGTCAGGCACAACGCAACAATCCGTCGAATATACGTTCGAGGACTGAACGTGGCACTGCACTGGAGCGTGCGCAACGGTCGCAATTTATGCGTGCAATGCAGCAGAGAATGCAGCAGCGCGGAATCAGTATGCCGAGAATGGGTGGTGGCGGCGGTCCTGGTGGCGGCGGAGGACGCGGTGGAAGATAAGCAACCTTAAATCCGAAATCCTAATATCTAAATTCGAACCCCCGATTAGATGGATTTAATTAAATAATATTAACGAACCATCTAACGGGGCAGGCAAATCCGAATTACCAAAATTAAAATATGCCAAACAGAAACTTGTTGACGCAATAACATTTTTAGTATTTATTGTTATTGTGAAAACTTTTGTATTACTTATCCTTGTTCTGCCTTTTCTTTTTTTAGCGTCTTCGTGCAAATACGCAAATGACAAATCTCTTTCTAAAATTGTCAAACAGGAGATCGACAGGTATCCAGAACAAAGACTTGTCGATATTTACAAGACTTTCTTTCAGGGATTTTTCGGGCCGGCTCATTTAATTTCTGACGCGAACGCTGCGAGGAATTATATCAGGCAGGAGCTTGCCGAAGCCGACGATTTTGAGGATTACGATTATTGTCCGCTTCCGCCGAGCGGAAAATTTACGCGTGCGAATCTGAAACTTATCAAAGACGGCAAAGTTTCTATCGAGGATTTAACAGATGCACTTGTCAGAAGCGCAAAGCCGGTCAGCAAAAAGGACATTCAGCAGTGGAAGCGGATTTGGCCGAGAATTTTGGCTGAAATTAAAAAGCAAAAACCTGATATGTCGCAATTCCAACAGGACAAGGAATACATTAACGCCCTGCTTGCGAAAAATGAATATGTCGTCCACCACAGCGAAGAATTCATCGCAAAGTACCATCCGCATTACAGAGTAGTATCCAAAAAGTAATTAAAAGCTATTTTGGCATTGACTTGTTGTCTAAAAAGGCTTTGTATCTTTTTTCTTTACAAGCAAATTCTCAATACGGTACAATACTTAATTGGTAAAAGTCGTTGGCTTGGGATGCTATAAAAAGATGCGTAAGGCAGGTGTAAGTTTAGTCCACCCTTACGACCTCGTTTCAGCATGTCTTTTCTGCGCTTCTATCCTGACATTAAAATGGCCTTTTTTATTTGGTTTTTACTACGATTTAGTGTATTATAAGGGTAGTAAGCTAAAATGGGGGTTGTCTGTTAGACAGGATAGGCAATTTATGAGTAGAAAAAAATCTGCAACGCCCAAAAGCTGTTTTTGGGATGAATCAAAGAACTGTTATTTGCGACTAATTGAAAATTCGACAGATGTATTTTATCTGATAGACGCCAAAACAAGTGAGGTTAAATATGTCAGTCCGGCTTCAACAGCTATCAGCGGTTTCACGCCTGAAGAAGTAATAAAAATGGGTTTTGAAGGAACACGCCAAAGATTCCATCCTGACGACCTGGAAACCATAGATTATAAAATCAGGGATATACTTACGCAAAAAAAACAGCCGAAAAATTTTGACGGATACCTCGAAAAACGATTCCGGCATAAGGACGGCCACTGGGTATGGTTCGGCATAAGCAGGAATTTCATGGTTGATAAGAATGGTGAAATCGAAGCGATAGTCGGCACAATCCGCGATGTTACCGAAGTAAAAACGTTACAACAAAAATTAGAAACCTCATTGAATAATTACAAAGCTCTGTACAATAATGCCAGAGTAGCATTATTCAGAACTCAAATCAGCGATGGTAAGCTGCTGGAATGCAATGAAGCGCTGGTAAGAATACTCGGTTATGAAAACCGGCAGGAATGCCTTGTGCATCACAAATCAACAAATTTCTACGCAGACCTGAAACGCCGGTCCGAACTGTTGGCTGTTTTAAATGAAAAGGGATACATTGATAATTTTGAGATAAAAGCCAGACGATTGACCGGCGAACTTTTCTGGATGAGAGTGTCCGCCGCGATAAATCGAGATGAAAACTATATGGAGGGTGTAATGTCTGACATCACCGCGTATAAAATATTGACCAAAACAGAAAATGACATCCTCGCGATGGTAATGGAAGGCAAAAGCAATAAACAAATCGCCGCCGAGTCGCTGCGTTCCATCCGAACGGTCGAAGAACACCGCGCTAATATAATGCGAAAATTGGGGGCGACAAATCTTGTGGAACTGACGCAAAAAGCGATAAATTATGGTGCCGCAGTGCAAAAAATATAAAAAAAATATATATTTTCAGCCAAAACCCTGTTTTCCGGTATAAAAACCGGTTCCTAACCTCTTCCCCGTATTTACCACAATTGAATATATGTAAAACTCTCGTTACAATCGTTCGTGTTGATGGGTTGGGGGCAGAGAGATTTTTGCCGGTGCCGCTTCAGCGGAAAGGTACGAAGACGCATCAGATTATCGGATGCGATAAAAGTTGTGCTCGCAACATAGGGCATAAGTGGAAGCAAAGGCTGTTCTGATGAGCCAGAGTTTGGTTCTATTCTCTGGTAAATCAAAGCAGCTTTTTTGTTAGTTAAGGTTATCTCTAAAAATAGCATCCGATGTCATTTTTTTTAGAGAGAACCTTAATATCTCCTGTCTTTGGCAGTTCCCATACAATAATAATTCATAAAGAAATACCGCAGCGCATCTATCGGATGGTCGTACACACCGTCTTTCTGCGGCGTTTCAATCGAGCCGCTGACAGGATAATGATAACTCTGCATCGCTTCAATCAATCTGCCGCAACGGGGATTCACAACGAAATTGCTTTTGCCGTCGCCGGTTCGCAACGCCCTTCTGACAAGTTCAACACCGTCGAGTATCGCGCTTTTTCTAAAACGAAGTTTTACGCCCGCTTTGCGCAACTGACTGACAGGACTTGTGCCCGTAACATCATTCACGCCAACACCGGCAGGATCGCAAAATGTCATAATTACATTGCTCTCGCTGTACGGCTTTCTATTTTTAATCTCCTCGGCGTGCGCATCAATCGTCTTTCTGCTCTGAATATACTCGTCAATGACCCTGATTGTTCCGCTGCCATCGACCTGAATCCACAGGCAAACAAACGGATTTACAAAACCAAAATCAATCGTCCGATACAGCGGTAAATCAGGATTATATTCCACAGGCGCGATATGAATATTCGGCTTGAACTCCGCGAACACTACATTCTCAAGCGAAGGCGTTAAACAAAGCATTTCAGATTCAAACGCCGCCCTGCTGCAACGCCGCATTTGTGCAATTACATCATCTATTTTTAAATAGCCTTTCGCCCGCCTTGCAACGCCTCGGCAGTCATCGTTCAGCGGACATTGACCGCACGAACGGTCTTTGCAGTTTTCTATCACTTCCCAGATACACCATTTGAAAATTCTGATTTTGCTTTCCTGCGATTTGCCGACAAGCTCGTGCATAATGCCGAACGGCTGGTGCATTGTGCTCAAGGTTTCCATCGCGGCGACAATACCATTATTCGTTTTGGTTGTGAATTTCGCAGCTTCAAAAATCTGCTTTTTGAAAAGCTCAACTTCATCGCAGCGAAGTTTGTGGATATGACTGCCGCGAACCGAAGCCATTGATTGCGTCAGTACTTCGACATTTGAGCCATTCGTAAAAATACATTTATCTTTTTTCTCATCCGCGATAAATTCTTCAAAGCCGTTGTACACAAAGCCAAGCAGATAATCATACATCCGCTGCGCCTGTGTCTGACTGCCGGCAAGGATTCGCGTTTTGCAGCCGGGCTTGAAAATACTGTCTAAAAGAGTCGCGGCCGCGGCAAGATAAGTTTTTCCGCCGCCACGGCCGGCCCAGACGACACAATCACCGCTTGCGCTGCCGTCAAAATCGCTGTTGAAGCTGTGCCATAAATAATCCATTGGTGAATCGTGAGCGGGACAAATTTTCGAATCGCTGACGTTCAAATCCAGACATACTGAAAGATAATTTTTCAAATCGGCGCGCGTTTTCGGCCTGTGCTTTTTTATTGATTGAAAAATCCTGTTCGCTTTTGAAATACGTCGCGGCGATAAAGCAGTAGTCATAAAAGTTCCTTAAAAAAAATGAAAAAAGGGGATGTAACAATTGAAGATGGAAGAATGAAGATTGAAGATTGTTTATTCGCAAATTCTTCCCCCTCTGATTTTTGCGTTCAAAGAGCAAAAATCCTAAAGATTCGGGGGTCTTCGACAATCTACAATCTTCAATTTTGAATCAGGCGGGTATTATACCATAAAGAGGGCTAAAAATCAAGTATAAAGCGTTGAAAAGGGTATTTTACGCAAAATTAACAATGAAAAATTGCACATTTTTGCAAAATAGCGTATAATTACAATGATGAAAATTTGTCCGTTGCGTCGGGCGACCGTCCAGTGACATTTAAATGTCGCTGGGAGGAAAGTCCGGGCAGAACAGGGCGCGGTGATGGCTAACGGCCACCGATTTGAGAAATCAGATAAGGGAAAGTGCAACAGAAAATAAACCGCCTTCGGGTAAGGGTGAAAAGGTGCGGTAAGAGCGCACCGCGATTGCGGCGACGTAATCGGCACGGCAAACCCCACCGTCTGCAAGGCCAAGTATGCTGAAATGCTTTGCCCGAGCGTTACTTCAGCGGGTAGGCTGCTTGAGCCTGTGAGCAATCGCAGGCCCAGATAAATGGTTGCCTCTCATCTTAACAGGTGAAAGACAGAACCCGGCTTATAGACGCACCGGACAAATTTTCATATTATTTTCTTTTCCTTAAAACAGCCAAACCAAAACTCAACATCAATATTGTCGTCGGTTCAGGTATCGCAATAAAATCCTGCGGAGAAACAAAATTATCAGAAAAACGAATCCTGTCGATAAGGCCGTTCCAAACTTCATAAGAAGAGCTTCCCATATGTGAACCAATCAGCAACAGGCCGGTATCGCCTTCCGGCACAGCGCCGCTAAGATTCACAAACACCGTGGCAATAGGGTCAACTGAATCAAGATACATATTCAATATGCCTTCGCCGGCGTCATAAGCAATCGCATAATGGTGCATTTGGCCATCGGTTAGAATTTCCTTATAATCATCATAGCTCATCCACGGGCCGCCATTGTCAATGTGCCAGTGCGGCGGAGCGGAGGTACCATCGTTAACCCCTGAACCCCAATAAACAAACGCTTCATCCGGTATGACATAACCGATCAACGGCTGCCAGTACCACGGGTCGGAATGAAGGCTCGTAATCGCTTCGATTGTGAAACTGCCGGTGAGCAAATTTCTGGCGACAATGGCGGACTGAATATATTCGCAAAGGCCGCCTTTAACCAAACGAAGCATACCATTTGAAGTATAACCGGCATTGGCGATGTCATCGGCGTAGCCCATTTCATAATTTGTAAAGCCGAAGAGAGTGCCATCGTTGCCGTTGCCTGATGAGTCGATCGCCACCGTATCGTCCGACTCATCGAAACAATAATCCGCGATAACCGCGGCCATTCCAGAGCTGCCGGCCATCAGAAGAACTAACAATGCCACAGATAGAGATTTCATTGTCGTCTCCTTTCAATAAAAACTTCTTCTCAATTGTTTTTGTTTATTTTTTTTCGGCGAACAAAACCCAAAACGCCGAGACCCAACAGACAAATCGTTGCAGGTTCGGGAACAGGTATCATATCAAAACTTGCGGTCGTTGTATCGAATTCGAGCTGGAGCGGAAAACCAAGTTCGTCTTCAGCATCCACCAGCGGATTTATTCCGCGAACCGTGAACTCCGAAACGCCTGCGCCGAGCAGTGATACAAAATCAACACTGTCGCCTGCGCCAAACGTGCCGAGCGAGACTCCGTTTACCAACACTTGCATCGCGGCATCAAAGCCGGTTGGAAATGCACCGATTTTTGTGAACAGCGAACCGGAAGTCATTTGATATTCAAATTCGCTCACGAACGGCGGGTCAAACCAGTAACCGCTTTGCGCATTGGCGAACGAAAAACCGCCGCCCTGAATTTCATCATCCGGCAAAATCGCGTATTCCTGAATCATACCACGATATAAATCCGGCGAATATTCGAGATGGCCGATAAGGTCAAGCGACAGCAAAATGCCGGACTGATTGGAGCTAAGGTCGCTTACGCTTTTAAGTTCCAAACCAACCGTCGAAGTTTTTGGTATTTCGAGAATTCCACCGACAACGCCTGTGCCGCTGATGCCGCACTGCTGAAGAATTTGGCCGGTAGTCATATCACGAACGACAAGCGTTCCTTCGCCGAACGCACCGGTCAGACCATACTGCTGCTTGTAGTTTCCGGAATCGTACTGGTCAAATCTGTCAATCACCACGCGCACGGGAACAGTTTGGCCGGCAACGCCGGTGCCGGACAAGCCAGCGGTAAATCGTCCCCACGATGAATAATAAGGATATTCCTGCCACACTACCGCCGTGCTTGTCATTACCCTCAAACCAGAATAAAAAGTACTCAAAGCATTGTGCATTCCCCAGTTAATATTGCCCCAGTAGGTGAATGTTTCTTCTTTCCATCCGTAAGAACGAAGGGCTTTGGTATAGCGGACCGTGTTCTCGTAACTACTATTAAGTGAATTCCACGTCGGCCCCGCTGCCGCCACTGCTTGTACGGAATTGGCAAAAAATCCCAACAGCACCACAACCAAACATACAAAAATTACTCTCTTCATAATCATCTCCCTAATTTTTGTTTCTATTTCTTCTTCTAATTAGAACAACTCCGAGCAGATAAATCCTAATATTCGCCCACAAATACGATAGAGTTTAACTAATTGTTACTAAAAAGAGGATTGAACTCAAAATTGCATAAAAACAAAAACGATGTGTTATTTCCACTATCCTTCTTTGTACCCATAACTTCTTTCTCCTATGTTAGAATAATTATGATTATTCCGTCACACAGCAGCAAACCACGAAGTTAAGCATAAATTGTTTTTTTCGTCTTGTCCACCAAAATTATTTTTTATTTTCGCCTTCTCCGGGACGAAAAAAAGAACATTCCCGCGGCAATCAGCATCGCAGTTGTCGGCTCCGGAACCTGCCAAAGCACCGCATGATAAGTGCCTGCATTACTATCATAAGCATAACCTACGACATTGCCCAAAGAATCGATTGATTCGGCGTAAGATGATGTATAATTACTCGATAAAAACGAATGCAAGTCAACAAAATTGCCCACAGAACTATTCCAAAGCAAAGCGTGATGTACGCCTGTGGCTGTAGTTCCTTCGCCGACCTGTTGTTTGCCATTGGTTGCATAAGCGCCAGAAGCTTTAAAACCATCAGGATTCAAATCAATATAACTTGCCGCTGAACCGCTCCAAAGAAGTGCGTGGTCGCCGGTACTGCTGGTTCCATAACCAACCTGCTGCGAACTGCTGATGCCCAATGCGTAAGATGCGCTGTAACCGGTAATCGGATGCAAATCGACATAACCGCTCTTTGTTCCGCTCCAAAGTATTGCGCGAAACTGATTGCTCGTTGCAGTGCCTGAACCATAACCAACCTGCTGCGAACCATTTGTTGCATTTGCAGCGGAACTTGTAAAACCAATAGGATTCAAATCTACAACGCTCGCCGATGTTCCGCTCCAGAGCAGCGCGTGGTCGCCGGTACTGCTTGTGCCGGAGCCAACCTGCTGCGTACCGTTAATACCATACGCTATGGATGAAATGTAACCGCTCGATGGATGCAAATCGACGTAACTGCTGTTTGTTCCGTTCCAGAGCATCGCATGAGATTTATTGGTAGTTGAATAAAATGCCGCACCGGCCTGCTGCGAACCGCTTATTGCGTAACCATAAGAATTTACGTAACCGCTTGCCGGATGTAAATCAACATAACCCAACGCAGAACTATTCCAAAGTAGTGCGTGCTTTATTCCGCCTGTGGTGCCGTAGCCGACCTGCTGCGAACTGCCGCTGCCCTTGCCTCTTGTGTTGATAAATCCCGCAGGATTCAAATCAATTACCGTATAACTGACAGCCTGCACAACGGTGCAAGATAAACATCCAAAGATAAAAGACAGTGCTAAAATTTTGCGGAATGTTTCCCCGATTCTTTTTTCACTGCGCCAATTTGCATTCGACATTGTGAGTTTTCTCCGTAAAACAAATTTTGCCTATCTGATTAGCCAAAACATTGATTGCGGAATTATACCATATACACACCCACACACATACAGTTTTTCTACTGTTGTTTTTCTTTATACACCACTCCTATGACCGCTGCGAAACTTTACCGAGCAGGCAAAACAGGTAATTTAATTATTTCTTTTTTGCCGCTGTAAACAACATTCCCAACGCAAGAATCGCAATCGTTGCCGGTTCGGGAATAACGGCCAATGCTGCAATTTCTCCAGCAGTGAGCGTGCCGCTGAAAATATACAAATCGTCGATATTGCCATTAAAGTATTCTCCATGATAACTGAACTGGCAACCCAGCCTTGTGTCGCTGCCGCCGGTAGTCATTCCGATAGAACCGAAGGTTTTAATCAGAGAACCATCAACGTACAATCGCGTGTCGACACCTTTCGTAACTGCGTAGTGATGGACAAGCCCGTCACTCGGAAACGGAACGCCGGTAGATGTCAAGTTGTCGCCAATTCGGAAATTGTGCGATGGGTCAGTTCCTACATAAAAGCCTGGGCCGCCGGAATATCCCTGCGAGATAATCTCCGTCCAGGTTGTCTTCGGTGAAAGTTCCTGTGCAAAAAAGGCGACAGAAAAGTTGCCGGTCGTTGGAATTATATGCTGGCTGAACTGGACATAGTCATTAACGCCGTCCAAATTAAGTTTCCCGAGCGAAACTGATGCTCCATTTAATAGCGTCCCGTTTGCGGCACCGACTAAATCGATAACGGCAGAGCCGTCAAACGTGTAGTGATGAAGCGCCGAGGCAGCATAAGCCCCTGTTGCAAAAAGCAGCCACATTCCAACTATGATTTTTACTTTTACCTTCATAATATTTCCCTCCCTTGAGATATTGTTCTTTCTCAACAAAATCTTACTCATTTAAAAAACTCTGCTTTTTCGCAGCATTATTCCGCCGATGCAGAGCAATGCAATCGTCGCCGGTTCGGGAATCACTTCTGCCGCCAGCGAATAATTTCTTCCTCTTCCGCCATCGCCCATATCGGAGGACGGAATAATTCCGTTGATTGAAACATCATGGGCAGTAGTAGGCCAGTTGAGCGAGTAAATATAGTTCCCATTTTCAACATAATCAAAAACTATTGACCGCTTTGCCAAATACGTCGGGCCGTTATAGTGAAACCCCAGCATATCGCCGGCCTGAATATCAATCTGTTGTGTTTCGGCAACAGCTAATGTAACGCTGCCGGTGCTTGAAAGCGTAAAAACATTTTGCCCAATCAGTTGATAGCCGCCTGATACAGGTCTGAAAACCTGCAGCTTGACATAATTGTCAACCATAACAGGAGAGACATACAAGTACCATTGCGAGATTTTACCGCTTATCTGCGAAGGCATACCGGTATTAATAAAAGTTATTGACCACGCCTGGTCAACCTGACTGCGATAAACCGCATCGTCGCCCCACATAACGCCATACGATACGGTACTTAATACCATTAGTATAATGACCGTTAATAACTTTCTCACAACACTTCCTCCTAAAAAACCACTTACAATCTTTTTCTTGCGTACAATAATATGCCAAACCCAAGCAGCACAATCGTCGTCGGTTCGGGAACAAATGAAATATCATCGAGAGCAAAATCATTGCCGGGACTTCCGTTATTGCCGGTGGTTTCGCGGATAATTATTGCCGCAGCAACCGCACTGCCGGAATTCCAAACTTCAGTAAACTCCCGCCATTCGGAGGTGTTTGTCGGAACCTCATAATTGCCTATAACCGTGCCGTTTATTTCGAACTGCACATTGGAATATATTCCATAGAGATATATTTGCGCTATCCATGCGGAGAAAGTATAATCGGTATTTTGCGTAACGGCGACAGTTTCGCTCCAGCAGATTCGTCCTGCACCGCCGCCTGCGCCGCCTGAAGCATCAATCATCATCATATTTCCGCTGCCGCTTGTATGGTCGCCAATGGAAACATAACCGCCATCCCAGTCATCAGGATTTGTACCTACATAATAAAGCCATGGAGATGTACCGCTCGGATTGTAGTGATACTCCGTCGTATAACCATATACGCCCTGCTCGAAATCGCCGTTGACAATCAAATTCGCATTTACGTTGCAGACTGTCATAACTAAAATCGCAACTACCGCCAAAAACTTTGTTCTCATTTTTTCCTCCATAAATTTTTTATAACAATGTTTATTTTCTTCTGCGTAAACTCAAGATTCCAAAACCAAGCAGCGCAATCGTCGCCGGCTCCGGAATAACTGTAATTGTCAATTCCAGTCCAAGCATATCGCCGAGATTTCCGCTTTCGCTTATCGATGTAAACAGAAGGTCTATCGTTTGTCCCTGCTCGATTGCGAAAGTTAAAACGCCGGCGCCGCCGGAGCCTTGCAAAAACAGAACGGGAGTAGCTGACCCCTGATTGCCATTCGAATAAAGCGTTCCGCCGGCAATGTTTGCGCCATCATATCGCAAATTCCAACCCATCGTCCGGTTGTAAAAATCTGTGGTCCACACCGCACCGCTGATTGTTACGATTCCGTCTTCAGGACTTGTCCAGCGGACAAATGTAACGTTCGAACCGGTACGGTCATATTCCGCTCCGTGCATATAGACGACGCCGTCGATATCACTCTTATACCAAACCGGAACGTGAGCGTTTAACTGAAAAACCTGGTCTGCCCAGGCATTTTGACCGTTGCCATTATTAAGGTAATCGGATTGATTGATGGTGAATAAACTGGTTGTGTTTTTGTACAGCGACCAAACTCCCATTGGATTAACTATATCGCTCCAGTCATTCGCAAGATTGTACACTGCCGCATTAGCTGCGCTAACTGCACAGACAAACGCTAACAATACGACTCCCACAGACAATAACTTCCGCATGTTTCCTGCTCCTTAAAACAAAAAAAATGCTGATAAACATTCAATCGCTACAAACAGGAAAAAAGAAATGATAAATAGACGCGCACGCACGCCAACAACTTCCTTCGCCCTGTCCAGAGACCCAAACAAGTAAATCCAAGTCTCCACTCCCAAGGGGACATTTTATGCCATAAGTCCTATAAAATTCAAGTTAAAAATAGAACAAATTGGCAAATCCGGTAAAATCGCTCGCAACTATTTACAAATAAATAGCTTATGTACCCAAATCAGCTTCAACAGCCGGAACATTAGGCATAGTGCCCGGCAATGTCGGTACTTTTTCGATTACTCGCATCGTTTTCCATTTGCCGGACAGAAAACGCAGCAGGAACAAAATCGCCAGCGCACAAACATACCCCGCAAGCGCAGCCCATGCGACATACAGCCGAGCCTGCCCCTGCAAATGAGTTACCGCAAACCAACTTGGAATAACCATAATCAGCCAGTTGAGCCAGATTGAGCGGTACATTACGTATTTTGTATCGCCTGCGCCTTTTAACGCAGCGGAAAAAATAATATTACCGGTATCGAAGATGCAGTAGAAGCTCACGAAATAAAGCAGCGTTTTCGCGATTGGTCTGATTGCGTCCATCTGCTCTTTCAAAGCGCCGAGTCCGAACGGCAGCATAAACAAATCCGGCACAAGCCAATAACTGGCAGCAATGACAATCATATAACCGAACGTCAGCTTCGCAGCCGACCATGTAGTCTTCTGCGCAATGTGCGGTTTTTCAGCGCCTATTGCCCTGCCGACAAGAATGCTTGTCGCCATACCGAAACCAATCATCGGCATAAACGCCAGCATATTAATTTGAAATACCATCGATGAAGCCGCGAACGAAACAGCATCGATTCTTCCGATGAAAACAACAAACAGCGTAAAACCCAAAACATCGAGCATAAACTGCACGCCACTCGGAAAGCCGTATTTCATCAGTCTGCCAAAAAGCTCTTTGTCGAAACGGTTGTTGAGCGTTCCGAATTTTTCACGATAACTCGGCCACAGGAAAATCACAAAATAAATCACACACGATACAACATTCGCAAGTATCGTCGCTACTGCCGCGCCGGCCACGCCCCATTTCGGAAAACCAAAATGCCCAAAAATCATCGCGTAATCGAACACGACATTGATGATTGTTTTAAGTAAATTAATCCACATCACGACCCACGTTTTGCCTCTGCCGGTCAGGAAGCAGGAAATCGCCGAATCGAGAATGCCGGGCATTGCGCCCAAAAGCATAAACCTGTAATAGGTCAGTTCATATTCGTTAATCGGCGGCTTATGGCCGATTAGAGCTATCAAAGGTTTGTCAAACAAAGCAAACCCAGCCATCATCAGACCGGCTGCGAACGCGAAATATGCGCTCTGCCAAATCGCAGGGCCGATTCGATGCTGCATTTTCGCGCCGTCATACTGCGAAACGAAAGTGCCCGCGTAAGTGGCGGTGCCGAGAAACAGACTGAACGGAACAAAACTTAAAACGCCGCCCATCATCGCTCCGCTCATCGCGTCGCGGTCGAACCACATCAGGAACATACGGTCAACGAACATTTGCACCGTCATCGCAGAAGTGCTTAATATCAGCGGAACCGCGATTTTAAACACTTCGCTGCATCCGCCTTCGTTCATATTTTTGTCAGTTAAATTTTCCATTGGTCGTATATAATACAAATTAAATATCAAAATGTAAAAATCAAAATGACAAATCAAAATGCAAAAATAACCCGCAGTTGGTCTCATTTTGAATTTTAAATTGTCATTTTGCATTTTAATTTTTGATTTTTGATATATAATTCATTCAACACATATATAATTTCAGATTGGTTAATTATGGTAGATACTGACATAGCAATAATTGGGGCCGGGCCTGCCGGAATGCTGGCGGCAATCACCGCGGCTCAAAACGGCGGAAAAGTCGCACTTTTCGAGGCAAATACCTCCGCTGGCAGAAAACTGCTCGTTACAGGCGGCGGCAGGTGTAACCTCACTCACGCCGGCAAACCAGACGAGATAATAAAGACTTTCACGCCTTTCGAGCGGTTCGTTCGCCACTGCATTTACGAATTTCCGCCGACAAAGGTAGTGGAATTTTTCAAAGACCGCGGCCTGGACAGCGCACCCGACGAAGACAACTGCGTTTTCCCAGTTACAAATTCCGCTTCGGATGTTAATAATATTCTGCTTGCCGAATTGCAAAAAAATGATGTACAAATTTACTACGGCAAAAAAATTCAGACCATCACAAGAGAAAATGATTTGTTTATTATCCCCTGCGGGAAATTTACCGTTTCAGCGAAATCACTAATCATCGCAACCGGCGGCGTAAGCTGGCCGCAGACAGGTTCGACCGGCGACGGGTATAAATTCGCCTCGGCGCTCGGCCATAAAATTGTCGAGCCGATTGCTGCGCTGGTTCCGCTGATAGCGGACGAAAAATTCTGTGTCGAGCTTGCCGGATTGGGACTCCCAAAGGTTTCGATAAGCTGCAAGATAAATAACAGGAAATTCACATCGACCGGCGCAATGCTTTTCACGCATCACGGAATCGGAGGCCCTGCTGTCTTTGATTTGAGCAGAAATGTCGCCGGCATTTCGGGAAATAATTACAAAGTATCAATCGATTTTATGCCGGAAATAAAAGCTGAAGATTTAGACAAAAAACTTACCAAGCTTTTCGCCCAAACGCCAAAGCGGAGTGTCGAGCAGATTATGTCGCAATTCTTCTCCAAAGCGATGGCGAATATAATCTGTCAGCAGAGCGATATTTTGAAAACGCCCGCAGGACAGGTAAATAAAAAATCACGTCAAAATCTCGTTGAAACTTTGAAAAATTTTCCGCTGACGATTACTTCCACACATGAAATAGAACGTGCAACGGTTACTCGCGGCGGAGTCGATACCGCCGAGATTGACAGCAAGACGATGCAGTCCAAAATCGTCAAGGGCATGTTCTTTGCCGGCGAGGTAATGAACGTTGACGGCCCCTGCGGCGGATATAATCTACAATTCGCGTTCGCAAGCGGTTTTATAGCTGGAAAATCATCTGTGGAGATGCTAAAATAAGGTATTCAAATAATAAATAAGGATTAATATGGTAGATGGTGCAAAATTAAGACGATTCGGTGTCGATAAGCTCGCGTTTTTGATTCTGCTGATTATTGGGATGGGCATTGCGCAGTTTGTTATTTCATCAAGGACGACGTTTGAGCTTTCCGAGGCGATAAAGCTCAAGGGTACAGGCCTTGAAGTTTCGCTGCCGAAATCGGGAAACTGGAAACAAATCACGAACGATTTTACTTATATTGAAAGGGAATTTCGCCTTGCCTCACAATTGCCAATCAGCAGCGATTCGGGCATATCGGTAATTTGGCGATATTTCCTGCTTCCTTCAAATGAATCGGCATCCGAAAAATTTGAGCAGTATGCCACAGGCCTGCAGGGACACATCGTTTCGTCCGGCACAAAACAATTCGGCCAATTCAATTTCGACTTCGCAAAAATTGAAGCAGGCACTCTGACCACTTTCATCGGAACAACAGTTTTGCCGAACGACAGAGTCCTGACTCTCGAAGTCAGCCAAAAAGGCACAGGCGTCGAGCTTGCGGAGAATGTTTTCAAGACGCTGCTTGCCTCGGCTAAATATTACGATGAAAATTCGTTCGCAAAAGGCGCCGAGTTCCTCAAAAAATTCAAGACAACTTTTATGCCGTCCCTTGCCGACGACGACTTGACCGGACAGATTATTTCGGATTACTTCCGAATAAAGGATGCTTCTGGTAATTCCATCGGTTTCACTACCGATTCGCTGAATTACACTGCCGAGCCGAACGACAATTACAACCTGACGCTGTCATCGCTTTTTTTCTTTAGCCCTTCGTCAAAGACGCTGGCCGAACAGTCTTGTTTTCGTTCGGACATGAATTTAACTATTTTCGAATGGCTCGTGAAAGAAGGCGATTTGCAGGCCAACCGTCAGCAGACGATTCGTCTTGTGCTTGACTCCAACAGCATTATCACAATCGAAAAATCAGGACGTATTCAGCAGCTTCTGTTCACGAACATTATGATACCGGAATGTTTATTTGATATGATAGTAGCCGAGTTTCTCAAAAGCGATTACGATACAATTTACGTCGAAGCGATACTTTCCGACGGCAGACTTGCACCGGTGCTATTGTCGAGAATTAAATCGTCTGAAACCGCTGCGCTGCCGGAACGCTCCGCTGCACAGGCCGATTTTTTCGGCGAGTTTGTCGCAACCCACAAATGCTATTATGACGGCAGCGGACACCTTGTCTCGTCTGATATTCAAAGCGGTATATCATATCGGCGTGAAAGAACCACAAGAGCTTCCATCTTCGCGGACTTCCCGCAGTGGCTCACAAAGATTCAGAAGATGGAACAATCTCAAAACGTGAAAAAAAAGAGCAAATAACCAAAGGATTGTAATTATGGCGGACAATATTTACGACAGTATAATCATCGGAGCGGGCCCTGCCGGTTTGGCGGCGGCTCTTTACAACGCAAGAGACAGATTTAAAACACTCGTACTAGAAAAATTCTTCCCCGGCGGACAAATCATCAACACCGACAGAATTGAAAACTATCCGGGCTTTGAAAATATCTCCGGCCCCGACCTTACCGAGAAATTAAAACAGCAGGCCGAGAAATTCGGTGCGGAAATAAAAACAGAAGAAGCGCAAAAGCTGACAAAACTGCCGGACGGTAATATCGAGATAAACTGCGGCAAAAAGACGTTTATAGGCAAATCCGTGATAATCACCTGCGGAAGCAGTTATCGCAAACTCGGCGTGCCAGGCGAGGAAGAATTCCGTAACGCAGGCGCAGGCGTGAGCTATTGCGGCACGTGCGACGCTCCGTTTTTCAAGGGCAGGAAAGTCGTCGCAGTCGGCGGCGGAAACACCGCTGTCGAAGAAGCGCTTCATGTCGCAAAATTCGCAGCCGAACTTACTCTCGTCCACAGACGTCAGGAATTTCGCGCAACGCCCATCCTGGTCGAAGAACTTATGCAGAGCGTTTCGCCAAAGGGAAATATTAAACTTCAGCTCGATTCGGTTGTAACAGCGATTGAAGGCAATAAAAAAGTTGAAAAGGTAAAAGTTAAAAACGTAAAGACCAATGCGGAGGAGTACATTCCCTGCGACGGCATTTTTATTTTCGTCGGCACTATTCCCAACACTGACTTCTTAAAGGGATTCGTGGATTTAACAGACGATGGTTTCATTAAGTGCGACCAGGGCAATCTGCGAACGAAAGTTCCCGGCGTTTTCGTAGCCGGCGACTGCCGAGTCGGAGCGGCTATGCAGTTAGCCACCGCTGTCGGCGATGGTGTCAACGCGGCTATTCTGATGAAACAATACTTCCGCGATGTAAACTGGTGGAGTAAACCGTAAAATCGAAGATTGTCGAAGACCCCTTTGGGGTAGATGGAAGAATGAAGATTTGAAAAAAAACGCCTTCGGCGAATTTTATAAAACAATCTTCAATATTCAATCTTCTATCTTCAATTATCTTTTCGACGTTTTTACATATTCGCGTTTTTCAGCAATGCACTTATACGCCGGGCGAATAATTCTTCCGCCGCTGACGATTTCTTCAATCAAATGAGCGCACCAGCCGGTAATTCTCGCAACCGCGAAAAGCGGAGTAAAAAGCGAAGTCGGTATGCCGAGCATTCTGTAAACAAAGCCTGAATAGAAATCAACATTCGGACAAACTTTCTTGTCGGACTTCTTTATCTCTTGGAAAATTTCCGGAGCGAGCCGTTCAACCATCGAATACAAATCGTATTCCCAACCAAGTTCTTTCTCTTTTGCAAGTTTTTGAGCCTGGCCTTTGAGCAATTCGGTACGCGGGTCGGAAATCGTATAAACCGCGTGACCCAAACCGTAAATCAAACCGCTGCCGTCGAATGCCTCCTTTTTGACAATTTTCGTAAGATAATCGGCAACCTGATTTTCACTTTCGATATTCTTTACGTTCTGCTTGATGTCTTCCATCATCTGAATAACCTGAATATTCGCACCGCCGTGTTTGTAGCCTTTGAGCGAACCGATAGCCGCGGCAATCGCAGAGTAAACATCCGTATCAGCGGACGTAACGACGTGCGTTGTGAACGATGAATTGTTACCGCCGCCGTGTTCAGCGTGCAGAACAAGGCAAAGGTCGAGCAAATCGGCTTCCATCTTTGTGAATTTTTTGTCCGGCCGAGTCAGCATCAGGAAATTTTCCGCGGTCGAGAGCTTCTCGTCCGGCGTGTGAATATAAAGACTTTCGCCGTCATAGTAATGCGATTTGGCCTGATAGCCGTAAGCGGCAAACGTCGGAAATCTTGCGATTAGGCCTATGCACTGACGCAGAACATTTTTCAGCGAGCGGTCTTCGGGCGTTTTGTCATACGAATACGCCGCCAGAACACTTCGCGCGAGTTTATTCATAACATTATCGCTCGGCGCTTTGAGAATCATATTTTCCGCAAAGCCGTCAGGCAGTTTTCTGTTTTTGCCGAGCAGGTGCGTGAATTTCGTTAAATCTTTTTTCTTCGGCAGTTCACCGAACAAAAGCAGGTACGCTGTCTCTTCAAAGCCGTGGCGTTTTTCTTTTTGAAAGCCCTCGACCAAATCTTCGATTTCGATTCCGCGATAGCGCAGTTTGCCCGGCACAGCGACTTTTTCTTTTTCGTTGATGATATAGCCGTGCACATCGCCGATTTCGGTCAGGCCGACGAGCACACCGGTACCATCGGAGTTGCGCAGACCGCGTTTGACGTCGAATTTAACGAAAAGCTGCGAGTCGATTCGGTTGCTTTCCTTCGCGAGCCGAGCTAATTCTGTCAAAAACGGGTCTTTGGGCGTCTTTTCCGGCACAATGCCTTCAATATCCGGAGTTCTTGCGTCTGCCATTTGTTCACCTGATTAAACATGAAATCACTTAAAAAAAACGCCTCATCACACGATAAGACGGCATAATATAATGAATAAGGATGTTTTATGCAAGATTTTCTTATTTTAAACTCTCGGGCTGCTGTGCAAAACTCTCATTTTTTCTTCTAAATCACAAAATAGTTCCAGGGTTGACTTATCCTGCCTTTTCTGCGATACTTACGGCCAAAATGAAAGTGTGTTTTTTAAAGGTCTAACGAATGAAGGCAGCAGAAATGAAAAAGGGGCAATCCATCAAATGGGATGGCAAGCTCTACATAATTATCGATTTTGAACACGTCAAGTGCGGCAAAGGCGGCGCGATTTTCCAGACAAAGCTCAAAAGCATTACCGACGGCCTGATTGCCAACGCGCGTATCCGTTCGGAAGAGTACATCGAGGAAATTAATCTTGATAAAAGAAAATATGAATATCTGTATTCCGAGCCGACCGGCCATGTGTTAATGGACATGGAAACGTTCGACCAGATTACGCTAGATAACGACGCTTTCGGCGACGGAAAAAAGTATCTGCTGCCGAACACTGAACTGCTCGTAAGTTCGTATGAAGGCAAGCTGATTTCCGTAGTCCTGCCGAACAGCGTTGACCTCAAGGTTACGGACTGTCCGCCGGAAATTAAGGGCGCAGCAGCGACAGGCCAAAAGAAAACCGCAACGCTGGAAACAGGCGCCGTCGTGTATGTTCCAACGTTCGTTAAAGTTGGCGATGTCGTCCGTGTCGATACGCGAACAGGCGATTACGTTACAAGAGTTTAAAATAATCCGCCGAAGGCGACTCCGCAATTTTGATTTTTGATATTTAATTTTTGAATTGATTATATGGCAAGTGCATTTAATAAGTTTCTCGTAAAAATCTTCGGCTCACGCAACGAAAGGCTCGTCAAGGGTTATATGTCAACGGCTCTTGCGGCCTGCGAATTCGAGGAGCAAATCAAAACGCTGACCGATGACGCTCTGACGGCAAAGACGCAGGAGTTCAAGGCCAGACTCGCCGGCGGAACAAACCCAGGTGATATTCTGCCTGAAGCGTTTGCGGTCGTTCGCGAAGCGGCTCGCAGAAGCGTTAATATGCGGCACTTCGATGTCCAACTCATCGGCGGCAATGTGCTATATGATGGCAGAATCGCTGAAATGGCAACCGGCGAAGGCAAAACTCTCGTCGCAACCCTTGCGGCATATCTTGTGCACCTGACCGGCAAAAAAGTCCACATCGTTACAGTCAATGATTATCTGGCAAAACGCGACAGCGAATGGATGGGGCCGATTTATACAACATTAGGCCTGACAGTCGGCGCGATTCAGGCCGATATGGACACATCAGGCGATGAACGCAAAGGGCAATACGCCTGCGATATAACTTACGGCACAAACAACGAATTTGGTTTCGATTACCTGCGCGATAATATGAAAATCTCCGCCCAGCAGCTCGCACAGGGCCCGCTCGAATACGCGATTATCGACGAAGTTGACTCGATTCTTATCGATGAAGCGAGAACGCCTTTGATTATCTCCGGCCCCGCTTTCGACGATGTCAGCAGATACAAAAAAGCTGACGGCGTCGCCCGCAAACTCATCCAAATGCAAAGCGAGTACGACCGAATCAAAACGCAGCTTGACAACGCGCATAAAACTCTCGCAAACGCGCAGGGCGAATTGTCAGATGCGAAAAAATCGAAAGATGACGAAAGAGTACATAAAGCACAAACCGTTATCGATAAAAGCAAAGAAGAAATCGCAAGTGCAGAGACAAAACTCGAATCCGCAAAACAATATTACGAAGTGGAAATCGACCGCAAAAGTGCGCACATGAACCACGACGGCACAGGCGCTGCACAGGATTTAGTCGGCGTAGGTTCGTTCTTTGTCGGAGCGAATACCGAGTGGAAACACCTAATCGAGCAAAGCCTTCGTGCTCACGCCGTTTACGAACGCGAAAAAGATTACGTCGTAATGGATGGAAAAGTCGTAATCGTCGATGAGTTCACCGGCCGATTAATGCAAGGCAGACAGTGGTCAGACGGCCTGCATCAGGCCGTTGAAGCAAAGGAAAACGTTCAGATAAAAGAAGAATCACAGACGCTTGCGACAATAACGCTGCAAAACTTTTTCAGACTTTACGAAAAAATCGCGGGAATGACCGGCACAGCCATTACCGAAGCAGATGAATTTTCGCAGATATACAAACTTGAAGTCATTACGATACCGACAAACAAACCATGCGTCCGAGACGACAAAGAGGATATGATTTATAAATCGCTGCACGAAAAATTCAACGCGATAGTCGATGAAATCAATCTGGCAAGCCAGTCCGGCAGACCGGTTTTGGTCGGCACAATCAGCGTCGAGAAAAGCGAAGCGATATCGAACGCGCTTACGAAAAAATACGGCCTGGAACACGAAGTGCTAAACGCAAAGCAGCACGCACGTGAAGCGTTGATTGTCGAAAAAGCAGGCCATCAGCACACCGACCGCCGCGGCAATCTTTGCGGAAACGTTACAATCGCGACAAATATGGCAGGTCGCGGAACGGATATTAAATTAAGTCCGAGCGTACTTTTCCAGGTCGCAAAAACCGAAACTATTGAAGACGAAAAAGTCTTCACACTCAAGCAAGGCGGAACCGATAAAGAGATAACGTTTAAATCTTCTGAGCCGCTTGCGAACATCTTTCAGGTCGAGAAAAAAGACCCGCAGCAAGTAGGCGGTCTGCATATCGTCGGCACAGAGCGCCACGAATCAAGAAGAATAGATAATCAGCTTCGCGGCCGAGCCGGTCGTCAGGGCGACGCTGGCTCAAGCCAGTTCTTCCTGTGTTTCGATGACGACTTGCTGAAAATATTTTCGCCGGAATGGACGGTAAAAGCTCTTTCGTGGGTCGGCTGGGAAGAAGGAATGCCGATTCAGAACCGTCACATCAGTAAAGGCGTAGAAAAAGCACAGAAAAAAGTTGAGCAGCGAAACTTCGAGGCACGAAAAAGCCTGCTCGAATACGACGAGGTAATGGACTACCAGCGTAAAACTTTCTATTCGCGCAGAAGACAGGTAATCGAGGGCAAAGGCTTAAAGGAAGTTATCACCGCGATGCTCGAATCGACCGTTGATCACGCGGTCAGCGATATTCTGTCGGAAGGCTACCGGTTCAAAGCGATTTCAGAATGGGCGAAAGTCGCGTTCGGTGTCGATGTCAATCCCAAACGTTTCGACGGCCTTGAAGTTGAAACCGCCGAAGAGCTGATTAAGAAAATCGCCAGAAACGAAGCATCGAACAATATTTCCGTAACACTCGGCGAATATCTCGAAGACTTCGACGACAAAAACACGTGGAATATCGAATCGCTTGTAAAATGGGCTATGACTGCGTTTAGTGTGAATCTTTCCGGCAGTAAAATTCGCCAGATGACCGCAGAGGAAATCGAGCAGAATTTGAAAGACGCCGCAGCCGAGCAGATAGATAAAAAAGATTGTTCGCCTTTACAATCATTCCTCGACACTGAATTTTCAACCAGAACATTCACAAACTGGGCTGCGAACAAATTCGCAATTAAGCTCGAACCGGACGAACTGAAAGGATTAAGACCGGAGCAGATTTACGAAAAACTTATCGAGCAGGTTCGCGCACGTTACGCCAGACGCGAAATAGAGTACCCCGTCGAGTTCGCGATGAGTATGACATACCGCCCCGACGGAATAAACGTTTATGCGTTTGAAAGCCTGTCGCGATGGATAGCGGACAAATTCGGAAAAGTAATGACGGTCGGCTATCTTCAGGACACCGCGCCGCACGTTGTGCACGCCGAGCTTATGAAAATCAGCGAAGAATACTACACCACAGGCCTTGAAAAGGAAATCGACGAAAAAATCGCTGCGTTAAACGCAGAACAGCTTCTTGAATGGGCGAACACAAGATTCAGAGCAAATCTGAAAAAAGATGAACTTGTGTTTAGCAGTCGTCGGCACGACGACTCGTCAGCGACCGGTAACATAAATTCCGCTAAGGAAAAACTGGTCGAAGTCGGCAAAAATTTCCTGCGAACAGAGCTTACGGAGTTGGAAAAATATGTCCTGCTGCAATTCTACGACACCGCGTGGAAAGACCATCTTTATTCGATGGACAGGCTCAAGGAAAGCATCTTTATGCGTGCGTACGCTGAAAAAGACCCGAAGATTGAGTACAAGACCGAGGGCTTTAGAATGTTCTCCGATATGCTGGACTTGATTGAGGATAAAGTTACGGACACGATTTTCAAAGTGCGTCTTGAAGCAGGCACAAGGTCAAGAAATGTTTTCCAGGCCGGCAAAACACAGCACGCCGAAGTGAACCAGTTCGAGATGTCCGAGCAGCAAAGAGCGGCGGCACAGGCTCCGCAGGGTGAAGCGGCAAAGGTCAAACAGATTGTGCACGACAAACCGCGAGTCGGCCGCAACGACCCGTGTCCCTGCGGCAGCGGCAAAAAATATAAAAAGTGCTGCGGACAAAACGGCTAATAAAAAATTGAAGATTGAAGAAGGAAGAATGTCGCAGCCCCCCGAATCTTTAGGATTTTTGCTCCTTGAACGCAAAAATCAGAGGGGGAAGATTTAAGGAACGCCTGCGGCGGAGTATTTATAAAAATCTTCAATCTACAATCTTAAATATTCAATTCCCTGGTGTCTTTGTGGCTATGTCTTTTTAATCCATCTGCGTCGAAAAACGCCGCGGATTCTATCCGTAAATGAAAGCCCCATTCTTTGCGTAGATGCCGAAAAATCTATATTTCGTAAGTCTTTCGATTTTGTTTTTTGTTTGAATAGCGAAGAGATAAACAGCACAAATGAAATTTTTAAATTTTCAATCTTAAATCTTAAATCTTCAATTTGTTTCATTATCGCACTATCGCAGTTTTAGTTGCCGCAAGCAGTCTTTCGCCCGTCAGCGTATCAATCTGCCTCTGGTTAAACAACTGGTGTCTTTCCATAATTTCAGGAGCGTCGTTATAATATTGTTTAACCGCGTCGATACCGCCCTCGGCCAGCCCTTGAGTTTTATAATCGACATCCAAAAGCCATCGGCTCATTTCGTCGTTCTGTTCCGCGGGAAAAATCAAAACTGTTACAAACTTATCATCGCTGTACTTTGCCAGATGTACTTTCGCCTGTGTCGGCGGAGCGGTTGCAATCGCAGCGTTTACCAATTTTTTATAATCGGTTCTTGCGGCTGTTTCATCCGATTCATAGAAGAACATTCCAGTTTCAAGCTGAAAGATTCCATTCGGCACGCCTTTGAGTTCCATTTTGCCGTCAGCGTAAGCCCTGTAAATTTTATATACTTTGATATCCTGGAACTTTTCGCTTTCCAAAAGCTCGGCCACTTCTTCAGCCGTAAAGCCGACACCGCTGTGCCCGCCAAAATCAACTACATAAAGTCCCGTATATCTGTCCGCGTTTTTTATTTCCGGTAATTTCATTTATTCACCATTGTCATTGCGAGGGAGTCCTTAGGGACGACCGCGGCAATCTCATTTTAAAATCTATCCTACTATTAATTTCGCAAATTTAAGTTTTCCCGCACGAACAATCATACCGTTTGCCGGCGTGATTGATTTATTCGGGTCTGTAATTTTTTCGCCGTCAACGCTCATTCCACCGCCTGCGACAAGTCTTTTCGCCTCGCCGCCGCTTGCGACAAGATTGCACATAGTCAGCAGTTTAGCGGCTGTTACAGCTTCACCGGCGATTTTAACCTCCGGCATATCCTGCGGCAATTGCTTCTGTGCGAAAACACTTTCAAACTCTGCCGCCGCCGCTTCGCCCGTCGCCTCATCGTAAAATTGTTTTATTATTGTCTTGCCCAAAAGTACTTTCGCCTGTTTCGGATGCGTTTTTTGCGAATCAACAAGCTCTTTGATTTTATCAGTCGGAATATCCGTCAGCAGCGTGTAATAATTTTCCATCATTTCATCGCTGATGCTCATAACTTTTCCGAACATATCTTTTGGTGAATCCGTTACGCCGATGTAGTTGCCTTTTGACTTGCTCATCTTCTGTACGCCGTCAAGTCCGACAAGTATCGGCATGGTAATTACAATCTGCGGCTTTTGATTATTGATTCTCTGTAAATCTCTGCCGACAAGATTATTAAACGTCTGGTCAGTTCCGCCCAGCTCGACATCGGCATTTACCATAACGGAATCATAACCCTGCATCAGCGGATACAAAAATTCATGCATACTAATCGCATCGCCTGCCTTGTAGCGAATTTCAAAAGTATCGCGTTCGAGCATTCTTGCGACGGTCATTGAACTCATGAGTTTTATAATTTCCGCAAGTCTTAAATCGGCGAGCCATTCGCTGTTCGGCCTGACCTCGAATTTATCAGGCGATGTATCGAGAATTTTGCCTGCCTGATCAATATATGTTTTCGCGTTTTTATCAATTTGTGCGCCCGAGAGCATCGGCCTTGTGGCGTTCTGACCCGTCGGGTCGCCGATACGCGCGGTGTAGTCGCCGATAATCAGAACGGCCTTGTGCCCCATATCCTGAAACTGCCGCATCTTCCGCATAACGACCGTGTGTCCCAGATGAATATCCGGAGCCGTCGGGTCCATACCGAGTTTTACACGAAGCTGACGTTTTTCATTCGCCGCATCAGCCAAACGCTGCACCAGCTCATTTTCGCTGAAAATCTCAACTGTTCCGCGTTTTAACTGCTCTGCCTGCTGTTTACAATCTATCATAATTAGAAAAGCCTTCAAAACCGTGTATTTTACTCGAAATGTGGTTTTCAATCAAGAATTGATTTTCAGACAAAAACCGCCTCCAAGAAACAAAGACACCAAATTATATAGCTATATTTATAATATCTTTTCTTCGTGCCTTAGTGCCTACAATTTAAAACAGGCGTTTGCTGTCTAACAGAAAATTAATCGGCCCATCGTTTGAAGCCGTTACATCCATATCAGCCGCAAAGATTCCTTTTTGAACATTCAGCCCCTCTGCTTTTATAAGTTCGCAAACTCGCTCATAGAGTTTTTCAGCAATCGCAGGTTCAGCCGCCAAATCAAACCCCGGCCGTCTTCCTTTTCTGCAATCGCCATAAAGCGTGAAATTACTGACTATAAGAATTTCTCCTGCCGCGTCTTTGACATTGAGATTCATTTTTTGATTGCCGTCTTTGAAGATTCGCAGATTGACTAACTTATCCGCAATGAAAACAGCATCGGATTCATCATCGCCCTTGCCAACGCCGAGATAGACCAGCAGCCCGGCGTTTATCTGCCCGACAATCCGGCTATCAACCGTTACGCTTGCTTTCTTAACTCGCTGTACTACCGCTCGCATATTTTAGTGTGCTGCTTTCAATAAGACTACGCCGAAAACAACCAGAACGATTCCCAAAAATCTTAGCATATTTATTGCGTCATTAAAGAAAGCAATACCGATAAGAAATGTACATACTGCTCCGATACCCGTCCATACGCTGTATGCCGTTCCGATTGGAATGTTTCTTTGCGCGATGTATAAGAAGTATCCGCTCAAGGCCATCGTAACAACCGCGAATGAAATCCACAAAATTTTATGTGCCGTCATCTGCGCCAGCTTGAATCCCAATGGCCAGCCGACTTCAAACACCGCCGCTATTAATAAATATATCCAACTCATATTCCATTTTCCCTGATGGCATTTTATACGATACTTTTCCAAACTTCATCCATAAAATATCTGTTTAATCCGTGATTAATAATCAGTTCGTTCGACGCGCAATTAAAAAATACCCGTGGTATTAGTGGCTATATCCGCGGGTCATTTTTTGTTTTTTTTGTGATTTTCTGTCGTTTCTATGTTGATTCACTGCAATTTACCAATTCTGTTCGGCACTATTTTTGCTTATCTTGAAAGATTTTATATTTTATACTTGCGCCATCCTGATTTCTTGTTTTAATTAGCTTTCATGAAACAAGAAATTGCCATTGATGTAAACCAATCGCTCATAGTGCGAAGCAAAAAGACAAACCGCAAAACTGCCGGAAAACAATCAGCCCTTTAGTTTTCTATACTTTCTCAATTCCTCAAGAATATTCTTCATATCGTCGGCCATTGGCGCCTCGAAAAGCATCCTCTTCATCGTTGTCGGATGAGTAATCTCAAGCTGCCACGCGTGAAGCGCAGGCCTGTTTATCAGCGGTTCCTGCGGACAGGCTTTTTTATCCTCAAGCTGCCACGGATACACGAATCTTCCGCCGTACATTTCATCGCCGATTATCGGATGTTTCAAATATGACATATGAACGCGAATCTGATGCGTTCTGCCGGTCTTGATATTTACCTTCACCAGAGTATAGCCGCGAAACTTTTCAATGTTCTCATAGAACGTTATCGCTTCTTTTCCGATTTCAGGCCGAACAGCGAACCGCTCACGTATAAGCGGATGAACAGCCAAAGGCTTATTAATGCAGTCTGCGTCCGGTTCAGGTGTGCCGTGAACAATCGCAAGATAAAATTTTCTCGTCTGTCTGTCCTCGAATTGTTTTGCAACCCGCCAGTGCGCGGTTTCATTTTTGGCAATGACAAGACAGCCGGTAGTGTTACGGTCGAGACGATGAACTATGCCGGGACGAAAATCTTCGCTGCCTTTGGATAATTGTTTCTGATGAAACGCAAGAGCGTTTACCAGCGTTCCTGTTTTAT
Source organism: Planctomycetaceae bacterium (assembly GCA_021371795.1). Taxonomy (NCBI): domain Bacteria; kingdom Pseudomonadati; phylum Planctomycetota; class Planctomycetia; order Planctomycetales; family Planctomycetaceae; species Planctomycetaceae bacterium. The sequence goes on from JAJFVK010000001.1 coordinate 55,941, forward strand.
AACCCCTTGCCGGATGCACTATCAGATTTGCCTGTTTATTGATGACGAGAATATCATCGTCTTCATACATAATATTCAGAGGAATATCTTCGGGGATATATTCCTTCACCGGAGGAGGCGGCAGGATTACATCAATACTGTCGCCGGTAGAAACTTTCGTGCTGGGCTTTACAGGTTTGCCGTTGATGGTTACAGCCTGTTCGTCAATCAGTTTTTGAAGCATTGTCCGGCTGAAATTGCTGAATCTGCCGGCAAGATATTTGTCCAATCTGCGAACTGTGATATTTGTACCGACTTTAAGCGTCAGACGCTCTGCGCCTTCGGTATCAATTACTTCATCCTGATTGTTCGGTTCGTTTAAATTTTCAGGCGATTCCATTTATTCTGGCTTATTGGAATCCGACTTCGGAGCGGATATTTTCGTTACATCGACAGGGCCTTCGAGTTTGAGCGGGCCGGGCCTTTTAATCTCTTTTGCCGGCGGCATTATTTGAATCGGCGCCTTTGCGAAAACAACCTGTCTCTGATTATCGCTCATTGTATTTACACGAACCTGTGCTCGTTCCTGATATGTAGTGCCTTTGTAACTCGGCTCATCGACCAGAGTTTGGTAAGCTTTTTTAGCTCCGGCAAAATCGCCGATTTCTTCAAGACAAAGACCTACTCCATATTGAGCCATCGCGGCGACCTGTGGGTCTGCCTTTGCTTTTACCAGAGCCTCTTCATAAATTTTCTGTGCCTGTTGGAACTGGAATTTGCGAACGTCCGGCTCGGCCGCTGTAAGTCTGTAATGCAGGTCGGTGCGTAACGCTTCGGCCTGTTTAACCATCGCCAGTGCCGCAAGAACAGGGTTATCAGTTTCGGCTGCCGAATTTTTCAGCGTATTGGCGGTGGTCTGGAATAAATCAGAAACGCCCATTCCCTGTGTCTTACCCTGAATGACGGCCTGTTTCTGCATACCAAGCTGTTCGATAGTCGAGGTAATCATCGCGTTTTTCTCGTTCCAGACACGATGTTCTCTGCTGTAGAAAAAGACTGTATATGCGACCAGAGCGATTACTACAACAACACCGATTATAACGGTGGTCATATTTTCCTTCAACCAGGCCGGGAAATTCACAATCCAGTCTGCCAGTTCATTTGTCGCTAATTCGTGCCGACGTTCTGATTTCATCGTTTAACCTTTCTAAATTATATAGCAAGTTCAGCAATTATAACCATTTAGCTTTTGACTTGCAATAAAAGATTTACATACTAAAATTGCGGTCAGTTCAAAGAATTTATACTTAATAATACAGGAAAAATCCAGATGTTTCGTAAAATTCCGTTTTCCCTGCTCTTGTGCACCTTTATTTCCGTGTTTTCAGTCATTTGTTTCGCAGAAATTGACAAATCCAGATATATAACCATCGACGAAATCAAGCCCGGAATGGACGCCTACTGCCTGACGGTCTATCAGGGCGTTGAACCGGCAAAATACAACCTGAAAGTCGTGTCTGTCGTCCGAAATGCCACGCCGAACAAAGACTTGATTCTTGTTATCGGAACTGACGAAGCATTTATTCATTCCGGCGCGGTCGCCGGATGCAGTGGTTCACCTGTCTATATTAATGGCAGACTTGCCGGCGCATTGTCTTCCGGCTGGGCTTGCGGCAAAGACCCTCTCTATGGCGTAACACCAATCAAAGAAATGCTCGAAGTCGGCACACACCAGTTTCTCACAGACGCCTCCGCCTGCTCGGCACTGGATTTCACAAAGCCAATCAGCCTGAAAGAATCATATAAACAGTTAATGGCCCGAAAACCGACACAGCAATTATCCGGCGGGATGACTAATCTTGCCTACCCGATAACCACTAACTTACCGCAATCGTCATTTTCAAATTTTTCCGGCGTTTTTGAGTCGACAGGTTTCATTCCTGTTGCCGCGGGTTCTGCTTCTGGTGCAGCGGATTCAGCGGAATACAATGACGTTTCACTCAAGCCCGGTGGAATACTCGCCCTGCCGCTTGTTTCCGGCGATATAGACATATCCGCAATCGGCACTGTAACAGAAGTCGCTGACGGCAAAGTTTATGCGTTCGGCCACAGTATGCTCGGTCAGGGGCCGATTGACTTGCCAATGGCAACAGGCCGCGTGCACACCGTCGTCGCAAGTATTGTCCAGTCTTTCAAACTCTGCCAGCCGCTGGAAATCAAAGGCGCTTTGTATGCGGACGAATCGAGCGCTGTCGTCGGCTCAATCGGCAGACAGGCCGCGACGATTCCAATACACATCAAAGTTGACAGATTCAACGACAAGGTTCGCGAGTATGACTGTAAAGTAGCGGTGCATCAGTTCTTCACACCGATGCTTGCCGGTGCCTGCATTGGCGGAGCCGCAACAATGCTTGGCGATTTGCCGGCTGAAAACGCAGTAGAATATAAAGCCCGCATCGGCATCACAGGTTACGATGCAATTGAGTTTAAAAATTTCTCAAGCTCAAATGATATACAGGATTTTTTATCCGACGCCGTTGGCGCGTTGAATATCATAATGAACAATCCGTATGACAGACCGCAGATTACTTCGCTTGACTTCGAAATAAAAATAACGCCGCGAAATATGGTTTCACATATATGGAGTTTCGAGTTGTCGCAGACAGAAGTAAAGCCCGGCCAAACCGTTACCGCGACGATTACGATTGAAACGTTCCTCGGCAAAAACGAAACATACAAAACAGATTTTACAATTCCGTCCGACACCCCTTCAGGCATTTATACGCTTACCGCAGGCGGATTCGAGGAATATATGATGTTCCTGAACAGATTCGCACCGTACAAATTTATGCCTGAAAATTTTCCGGGTATGATAAAAGCCGTCAACGAAATCGGAAATATCAAACGCAACAGTCTTTATGTTATGCTCGGACTTCCCGCTTCCGGAATCGCTATTGAAAATTCCTCGCTTCCGAATCTGCCGGTTACTAAATCGCTGCTGCTCAAGAACGACAAACGCACTTTGTCGGTGCAGCCCGGAGCGGAATGGATTGAAAGAATCATACCTGTCGAAACCGTTGTTCTCGACAGTAAGGAAATTATGATTAAAGTTGAAAAAGACAGAACTGATACGGAGACATATTAATGAAAAAAAGTTTCGCTATTATACTTCTTGCCGCAGGCGTTTGCTCTGCGGTTACCAGTAAAACCGTCAAGCACAAATCTCTCGAAGATTTCCAAAACGGAAAAACTGAAAACACCGTCATAAGTTCTCACGGCGCTATTTCGTTGGCCTGCGCAACGCAGCTTCTTGCCAAAGATTTCAACGATGTCTGGACGATTAATTCCATCGTATGCAAAAATGAAAAGACTATTTTCATCGGCACAAGTCCAAACGGCAGGATTTTCAAATACGACAACGGCAAAGTTACCTGCATATATCCACAGGAAACACCCGCCGAGCCGAACGCCGCAAAGGGTGCCCGCACGCATCTGACCAATGAGCACATTTTCAAACTTGCTCTGGATTCAAAAGACAACCTGCTCGCTGCCGTCAGCGGTGAAAAAGGCAAACTAATGCGTTATAACGGCAAAAAGTTTGACACCATTTTCGAGTCGAACGATTCGCCGTATATTTTCGCGATTGCCTTCGACAAAAACGAAAATATTTTTCTTGGCACAGGCCCCAAAGGCCATATCTGGCGGCTCGACAGCAAGGGCAAAAATCCGCAGATTGTTTACACTTGCCAGGACAAAAACGTGCTTTGCCTTGCAATCGGCAAAGACGGCTCTTTATACGCCGGCACTGACACAAGAGGTTTGATTTACAAAATCAACATCGAAAAGAAAACCGCGTCCGTTCTTTACGACAGCGACGAAAATGAAATAAACGATTTGCTCTTCGACCCGGCCGGCAATCTTTACGCGGCCACAACTTCGTACAAATCGATAAAAGCGCAGTTAAGAGGCGCAAGGGAAACCAAAAGACCGTTCGCTATGGGCAAACCGGAACAGGAAATAACAGAGGAACCTGTTGAAGACGGCGCTTACGACGCATCTGAAGCACTGAAAATCTCGAACACGCCGAAAGACGGCGACGACGAAAGCAAGCAACTGCCGCCCGGAATGGAAAGAGGCAAACAATCGACCGCAAGTCATATATATAAGATTGACTCGAACGGATTCGTTACAGACGTGTTCAGCCGTAACGCGGTATTTTTCAAAATGTGTTTGCAAAACAGCGAAATTCTCCTCGGCACAGGCAACAAAGCGGAACTGTTCAGCGTAAATCCGAAAACGGAAATTGAATCCCTCATTTACGAAGACACAGATGCTTCGCAGATAACTGACATTGTGAAATTTGGAGACGATGTGATTTTCGCGACCGCAAATCCTGCGAAAATTATAAAATTAAAATCGACTTTCGCGCAGACAGGCAATTTCCAATCCGACCTCATCGACGCGGGCCAGCCCGCGATGTGGGGAAAACTGCAAATCGAGGCAGATATCCCTGTGAACACAAAAATTATGTTAAGTGTAAGAAGCGGCAATGTCGGCGATATGAACGACCCGACTTTTTCGCTCTGGACAGAGCCGGTAAAGATTTCCGGTGCGACAGACATTTTGGTTCCGCTGGCAAGATTCTGCCAGTACAAGCTGATTCTTGACGGCAAAGAAAACGCAACGCCTGTCGTCCACGGTGTCGCGGCCGCTTTCGCAGTTCCAAACCTCGCGCCGAAAATCGCTGAAATATTAATTGAAAAAGGCACGAAAAAAGACGAGCCGGGAATTTTAAAAATCAGCTTCAAGCCCGAAGACGACAATATGGACAAGCTGGCGTTCAATATTGATTTCAGAAAAAAAGACCGCAAGCTGTGGATTAATATTGAAAAAGACCTCGACAAACCGAAGCTCGACTGGGACAGCAAAACCGTTGAGGACGGCATATATGAATTTAAAATCACCGCTTCGGACAAATTCAGCAACAACGCCCAAACCGCCCTTACAGGCTCACGAATCAGCGATTCGGTTATCGTGGACAATACAGCTCCTGCCATCGAAAAATTTCAGTTGAAGACCGAAGGCAAATCTGCGATGCTTACTATTAAGGCCGCCGACCAGTTAAGCACGGTAAGCAGTTTGAACTTTACAATCGACAGCAATGTCAACTGGAACAATGTGCTGCCGGACGATTCGGTCTGCGATACATTGAGCGAAGACTTCACGATAAAGACAGACGATTTGGAAACCGGCCGGCACATTATCGCCGTGAAAATTTCAGACGCTGAAGAAAATACGATGTACAAAACTTTTGAAGTTGAAATTAAATAAATGCGAACTATTTATTTTGAAAAAATTGTTTCCGAAGTCGAAAAGCTCTGCCGCACGGCAAGCATCGAGCTTCCGCAGGATGTTTTAGCCGCTCTGCAAAATGCCGAGAAAACCGAAACGCACACAGGCGCGAAAAAAATCCTGAACCAGCTCATCGAAAACGCTAAAATCGCAAAAGAGCAGAAAATTCCGATTTGCCAGGACACCGGCCTTGCGGTCATATTTATGGAATTGGGCAATCAGGTAAAAATTGAACCTGACGACAAAACCATTATCGACGCGATTAATCAGGGCGTCGAGAACGGCTACAAAAATGGCTTCCTGCGTAAAAGCGTCGTCGCAGAACCATTGCACGACCGCAAAAACACCAACACAAATACTCCCGCGATTATCCACACGGACATTGTACCCGGCGACAAAATCAAAATCACATTAATGGCAAAAGGCGGCGGCTGCGAAAACAAAAGTCAGTTCAAAATGTTCCTGCCGACCGACAGCGCAGACAAAATTTCCGAATGGGTTGTAAAAACAGTCGGCGACGCCGGCGCTGATGCCTGCCCGCCGTTTGTAATTGGCGTAGGCCTTGGCGGTAATTTCGAAGAATCGGCTCTGTTGAGCAAAAAAGCTCTGACAAGAAAGCTGGACTCGAAAAACGCCGACCCGTTCTATGCGGATATGGAAAAGCAGATTTTGGAAAAGACTAACGAACTTGGCGTCGGCCCTGCCGGTTTTGGCGGAGACACTACCGCTCTTGCCGTACTGATTGAAACTGCACCCTGCCATATCGCCTCGCTGCCTGCCGCCGTGAATATCGAGTGCCACGCACACCGCCACGCTTCGATTAAAATTTAAGATAGAAGATTGAAGAATGAAGATTTGAGGAACGCTTTCGTCACAATCTTCAATCTACATTCTTCAATATTCAATTTATTAGTGGCTATTTATGTAATATCTCGTTGCAAAGATTCGCCATTGAAATGTAATTTTCCGCCGTTAATTCTTCCGGCCTGTGATGCGGCTCAACGAAAGACCTCGTGAAAATATCTTCCCAGTGATGAACATTTGCAAGCTGCCCATCGGCGTATTTGACACAAGCTCGCATCATTTTCCGCCGGTGCCCCATAAACAAATTTACCGTCTCTTTTAAGAGCGGCACATTATGAATTAAAGCGACTTTTGCCGGGTCCCTGTCGAATCTGATAATCGCGGAATCAACCTGCGGTTCCGGCCAGAAAACCTTCGGTGAAAGTTTCCGCAGCATTTTGCACTGCCCCATCGCTGAAAGAAGAATGCTTAAAATTCCGTAATCATCGCTGCCCGACCTTGCCGCCATTCTATCTGCAACTTCCTTCTGCACGGTAACAATCATAGAGTTTGCGACAACGCTGCCGTCCAAAAGATTCAGCATCACAGACGAAGCGGCGTTATACGGAAGATTCGCTACAAGGAGAATTCTGCCGCCGGTTTGGTCGTGAGCCTTTTTGAGTTTTGCAATCACATCGTGGTTGATTGTGTTTTTATTTTCGAGAACATCGGCGATAATAATTTCGAAATTATCATTATCGTTATACAACTGTTCCGTCAGCGGTCCCAATACCTCGTCGCACTCGACAGCAATAACTTTGCCGGCTCGTTTGATAAGTTCACCCGTCAGCGAACCGGTTCCGGTTCCGACTTCAAGAACGACATCGTTTTCGGTAATTCCTGCGTTTGTCAGCAAAAATTCCATCAGGTTAAGGTCGATGAGAAAGTGCTGCCCAAGCCGTTTATTCGGCTCAACGCCCGCACCCGCCAGCAACCTTTGTATTTCCGTTTTCGTCTGCATAAATTTTACTTAGTGTACATTCGTGTTAATTCGTGGTTCTACTTTTCTTTCAGAATTTTGCCTTTTCGTTCGTGCCATTTCGATAGCGAGTTTTATCGCCGCTTTCATACTTGATTCGTCCGCTGCGCCTTTGCCGGCAATATCGAACGCTGTTCCGTGCGCAGGCGATGTGCGAATAATCGGCAGCCCTATTGTAACATTAACCGCGTCTTTAAACGCCAATAATTTCACCGGTATCATTCCCTGGTCGTGATACATCGCGATAACGCCGTCGAATTCACCGTTGGCCGCCTTTGCAAAAAGCGTATCAGCCGGATAAGGCCCGGAGCATTTGATACCCATTTCCTGTGCGATTAACATTGCCGGACTTATAATCCGCTGCTCTTCATCGCCGAACTGTCCGTTCTCTCCCGCGTGCGGATTGAGCGCAGCGACAGCGATGTGCGGATTTTTGATGCCGAAATATTCCTTCAGCGCAGTATTGAGCAAATCGATAGGCTCGTAAACGCTTCCGATTGTGAATTTGTTTTTGATATCTGAAATCGCAATATGAATTGTCGCAAGCGCAATCTTCAAAGGCCCTGCCGCGAACATCATCGCCTTTCTCGGCGTTTTACATTGTGCCGCCAGCAATTCTGTATGCCCCGGCCATTCCGCACCTGCCAGATTCCAGCTTACCTTGCTGATTGGCGCAGTAACAACCGCGTCGATGATTCCCGCCCTTGCCGCTTCGATTGCATCGGTACAGAACCGCAGCGATGCTTCGCCGCCCGCTTTGCTCGGCCCGCATTTTGCGGACATAGGAATCGAGTAATCGTCATAATCGGCGAGAATAATATTACGCGGAAAATCTCTGTTGATTTTTTCATGCTGACATCTGCCCCAGAACGGCTCGATTTCCGCTTTGTCGGCTGCATATTCCAGAAACTCATCCATTCCGAAAATGATGAACTTCACGCCGCGCCGCACGAACGGGTCGTACAAGGCCTTGACGATTATCTCCGGCCCGATACCCATCGGCTCACCCATCGTTATGCCGATTACCAGCGGCTCTTCCGAATTATTTCGATTATTTGTCATTAAATAATTTTTAGAATCCCAAGTCTTTTAATTTTCCCATTGTCAGATTTTTGCTCGGCAGAATATTTTCGAGTTGCGTTCTAACGATTCTGCACAAAATATCTGTTTCGATATTTACCGCATCGCCCGCTTTGGCATATTTAAAAATCGTATTCTCAAATGTCGTTGGAATTATCGCTGTGCTGAAATTATTTCCGTCGATGCCGGCTATTGTCAAACTTACGCCGTCGATTGCGATTGAACCTTTGGGAATAAGATAGTCTTTAAGTTCTTTTGGGCTTTCAAAAATAAATTCCCAGAAATCTCCCTTTCGTTCGATTTTTTTTATTTTGCCGACCGCGTCGATGTGCCCCTGTACGAAATGCCCGCCGAACCGGTCATTTGCCGACATTGCCCGCTCGATATTCACAGGCGCTGCGGTCTTTAAATTTTTAAGTGTCGTCCGCGAAACTGTCTCCCCGCTGACTTCAAATTCCGCCTGCTGGCCTTGAAGTCGGCTAATCGTCAGACAAACGCCGTTTATCGCGACACTATCGCCGATTTTGGCCTCTTTGCCGAGGTTAATATACAGTTTCATCCCGCTCAAACCGCCGACGGCAGAGCCTACCTTACAAACCGACTCAATTAGTCCTGTAAACATAGATTTTCCAATAAATTACGATTATTATGAGCCACAAAACCAGATTGTCAATTACCATTTTTCTGTCAGTTTTTCATTTTTACTTAACATTGATAATGTAGTATAATACTTTTTTATTTATTTAATACTGGATAAACTATGACATATTTTAAATTATTGGCAGTCGTTTTTGTAATCATATTTATATCTTCTCCATGTTTTTCTGCTCCCGGCGAGCCAATGCAGCAAAGAGAACCCAGCGCACGTCAGCAGGCAGTTGCCGAGCGCAGGCAGCAGTTTGAACAGGAAGCCTCTGCCGCCGGCCCTGAAATAGACACTCAATATGCAAAGTTCGTCGCTTACGTTAATTCCGGCAAAGCGCCCGACGATGCAAATGTGAGAGAAGGCCTGAAGTTCATAACAAAGTACAGAAGATATCTGCCGGTTTTGAACAAGCAGAACAACGGCGGAACTTATTACGCGCTGTCCGCATGGGTAATGCACTTTGACAACAAACCTGACAGAGTCCAAAAACAAATCGCTTCCGGAATCAAAGACAAAGCATTCAACTCGAATTTCATACACACAGCATTAGCTCTTTCAATACTCAACAAGGATTACAATTCAGTCGAGCAAATCAGCTCTCTTGTGCCAAAACTGGAATCGACAGATTCAGCCGCCGCACCGATGGACTTTGCCGCTGCACCATCTGAAAACACATTACATCTCGATGTTAATGGCATTAACACAAGCCTGCTCGGCAAAGATTTTTCAGCTTTGACGATGGGCAAGGACAAGGTAATTATCTCCGCCCTTCTTTGGCAGATTGACGCAAATGAACTTGAACATTTCGCACCGCCCGCTCCAAAGCCGGAAGAGCCGAACAAGCCCAACGACCCGAATAATCCCGAACAGCTTATGGAACAGCCACAGGAAGCTCAACCATCGCCGCCCGGAGGTATAGAAATACCGTCAATGCCGCCCGGAGGCCCCGGAATGCCCGGAGCTATGCCGCAGATGCCGCAATTTCAGCAGCCCGGAAGTGAAGAAAACTATCAGGCAGTGCTAATGCCTGATTTGACAGCGTTTGCTTATCTGAACAAAAAATTCAGCAAAAATCCGAAAGCCGTTTTCCTCGGCATTAATTTCAACGACCCTTCGAAAACAAAGAACGTTGAAAACTGGCTCGCCAAGAACACGCAGGCCTGGCAGTGCATAGCTCCATCGGAAACTATTCAGCAGATTACCGTTTCTCTTCTCGGCCAAACGCCAAAAAAAACGATGCTTATTATTGCAGGCCCGGATATGAAAATCCGTTATGTCGGCGATGTAAACAATTTCCTGCCCGCTATGATTATTCAGAGCATTCTGTCAAATCCGCAGGAATTCGCTGAACCTAATCTCGCCGTTGAAGCAAACGAGCCGAACAAACCTGCCGCGGCTGCGGACTCAAACGCCCGGCAGAAGATGGATTTTTTGAAACCAACGCCGCAGGATGCAAACGCAAAAACTGTGCCGGCAGCGTCTAACACTACACAAACCACACCGGCCGCAAACGCCACGACTCCCTTGCCGCAAACACTAAATAACGATAACGGCGAGTATACAGAAGTCGATGCCGAAGCACAGCAACAGTTAAGTTATGCCGAACAGTTTTTCAAAATAGCTAATCGTATGCAGTATCGTTCTTATAGAAAACCGATTGAAATATGCAGAAGCATTATCACTAAGTTTCCAAATACAAAATATGCGGAACAGGCAAGAGTACTTCTGCGTCAGGTGCCGGAAAGATTCCGCGGAAATTATAATATTACAGATGCTGAATTAGGATTGTAATAGATAGTTTTTGGTTTTAAGTTTTTTTACACGGAGGTAGGCAATGAGCGATATACCAGTATTCTACATCGAGGCAAGCTGTTTGCCGGAGGCATGGGAAGCCGCAGTTTTGACGGTTTGGGACAACGGACTGGAGATTAAGACTCAATACGACAAACCCGGCGACCCGCCCAGCAAAGACGCTACGGTTATGATTACAGTTACCGACCCGTTTGCCGAGCCTCGCATCCACAAAAATTTCCCCGGCGGCCCTGAAGAACTCGAAGCATATCGTCAGGAAGTCGTCAGCGGAATCCACGACCATTGGATAGACCCGTCCGCAGGAAAATGGACGTACACATATCACGAAAGATTATTCTCATATTGCCCTGTTGAGGAAATCCGCACCTCGAATTCACCAAAACCTTTTATGTCTGTAAATCAGATTAAATATATTATAGACAATCTTTCCGCAACGCCTTATTCAAGACGCGCAGAGGCAATCACGTGGATGCCGACAGCGGACATCAAAACCGACGACCCGCCATGCCTGCAAAGAATATGGTGCAGACTCATTGAAAATCCAGCCGGCGGTTTCAGCCTGAATATGAACACACACTGGCGCAGCAGAGATTTGTACAAGGCGTGGTTTATGAACGTTTATGCGATGACAGAACTTCAGCGGATAATCGCCGAAAAAATTTCAGCCAAAATTGCTCAGCCGGTAAAAGTCGGCAGATACGTTGATATAACAGATTCGCTGCACATCTACGGCAGTTATTTCAAAGATGCCGCAGTCGAAGTGGAAAAACTGCGCGACGGCGATTATAAAAAACGAGCGTGGGAATCTACACATCCTGCATTTGCGATGATGACCGCCGAGGCGAAAGAAAAACTCGCAAAAGACCCCGATTGGTACGCAAAAGCAAAAGGATAATTTGTCAGCCCCCTGACCCGCACCGACAGTGTCATTCCCGTGGAAACGGTTGAAAACCCCGCATTGGCATCCGCGATGGGTAAATAAATTGTTTAGCGGCCGCCGGCATGGCGGCCACATTTTCTGAAATCTCGAATATGTCCAAACTAATCCTTTCACTTTGAGCCTTTTTTGCCTTTTGTATTTTCCTGTTGAAACTTCCACACATAAACCTATAATCCTCTATGAAACTATGCCATAATATCGGCATAGCAGAAAAACTTAATATTATTAGTACTGAACTTTTTTAGCGTTCCTACTGAAATCGCCAAAATTTCTGGATCGAAAACGCATGAGAGTCAGTGTCCGTTTGCTTCGGCAAATCGGGCACTGCTTTTTGTGTTTCGATTTGGCTTTGGCGAGCCACAGTAGGGCACAATTTGGCGGTGCCCTTTTTTTATGCGCCGCAGGAGCAAGGAATTCAAATGACCGATAGCGGCGAAAACGGCAAATTAAGAAAAAAGGATTCGGCAAGGTTAGTGTGGGATACCAAGCCAAGAAGAGCGGCTAACCCGAAAGATATTGAATTTCAAACCGCTGAAGTTGTAATACCAAACCCGAAATTGGCAGGTGAATTACCACTGTCTTTTCGTGATGGTCTTATTGGCGAAACAGACATTGACAAGCAAAAAATGAATCGTCTTATATGGGGCGATAACCTGCTTGCTATGCAGGCTCTTTTATCACAAGGGTACGAAGGCAAGATAAACTTGATTTATATTGACCCGCCTTTTGACAGCAAGGCGGATTATTCTCATAAGATGACTATTGAGGACAATGAATTTACCAAAGAGCCATCTGTAATCGAGAGGCTTGCGTATAAAGACACCTGGACAGGCGGTACGGATTCATACCTTGATATGCTTTACCCTCGTTTGCAGTTAATGAAAAGATTGCTTGCCGAAGACGGTAGTCTTTATGTACATTGTGATTGGCATGTTAATTCTTATATAAGGATTTTATTGGATGAAATATTTGGTAAAGAAAATTTTATTCGAGAGATAATATGGGATAGGGGAAATCCAAGCGGTGGGAAAGCAGGAGCAAACAATTGGATTCATGCTCATGATTCAATTTTATTCTACTCAAAAAACTCGGGCAAGAAATGTTTCAATAAGATATATGAAGAATATACAGAAGAATATGTTGCCGAAAGATTTATCCATGATGACAAAGATGGTAAAGGTCTTTATAGACTTCAAGGTTCTGGGAGTAATCTTAGAAAACAACATCTTTCTGAATCAAAGGGACGTGCCTTAACTTCTGTTTGGAATATCCCTGATATAAATGTCATGGCTTCCCAGAGGACTCACTATGATACTCAAAAACCTGCTGAATTACTCGAACTTATAATTAAAGCATCTTCACATAAAGATGGGGTCGTTGCAGATTTCTTTGCCGGTTCAGGAACAACGGGGGCAGTTGCTGGAAAATTAGGTCGCCAATGGATAATGTGTGAACTTGGAAAAGTAGGTATTCAAGTTACTCGTTCGCGTCTTGTTGAGGAAAGAGCAAAACCATTTCTTATTGAAAACATTGGCAATTATCAGCGGGAAATGATTTATCTAACCGGTGGTAGAATCTGGGAAATGCAATCACTTATTTTAAAACTTTATGGCGCAACTCCAAGAGACAAGGTAAGCGGTTTAGGTATTCGCAAAGCTGATGATACGGACGAACTTGTCTATGTAGGCTATCCTGACAGGCCGATTACCGCTAAAAAGGCTGAAGAACTTGCCTTACAGGCACAGCATCTTGACGGACGCGGTTATAAAAGGCTTGTTATTCTTGGCTGGGATTATGAATACAATTATTCGCAATCGCTTGAGGCACGGCTGCATACGTTGAAAGATAAAATAAAAGTAAAAGTTGAAAGCCGTGATATTCCGCCAGATATTTATGATTATCTCAAGAAAGCAAGAACGGAAGAAGATATTGAAGCACTGTCAGAAAAAATCACTTTCCACGAAAGGCCATATCTAAAAATCTCAAAACCTTTAGTTGATAACAAAGGAAACGGCAAAAGTGAAGTTACTATTGAATTGCAAAGATATGTTCTAATGGACATACCGGTAAGCCAGAGTTCCAAGAAAGGCCAATCCGATTATACCGCCCTGATGAAACTTGCAAAGGATAACTTTGCCGTTCTTATTGATTACTGGGCTGTTGACTGGGATTATGATGGTTGCACTTTTAAGAGTCAATGGCAGGCCTTTAGAGGTAATGGAAGAAGAACTCAAATTGTGCCCACCAAAGCAATCGAAACAATTGAAAATAAAAAAAGTCGTTCTATCGCCGTCAGGGTAGTTGATATTTTTGGTAATGACGCTGCCGCTATCGTTCAACTTTAAGGATTAATATGGCTAAAAATACTGATAATCAGGCATTTTCACAAATGTATCTTGCCAAAGCTCTTGAAGGCGAAGTTCAATCGTGGGTTAATCAGGGCTGCAATGGCGTTACTCAAACTACTTCGGATTTATTTAATTACTGGTTTAATCGTGATGATGGTGTGGAAGAAGTTTTTTATCCCTGCCAAAGGCGAGCCATTGAAACAGTTATTTATTGTTATGAAATTCTTAAACCTAAAAATTTAAAAGAATTATTTGAAAAAGTATCGCCGGAAGCATTATACCAGCATTTACCGCTAAAAAACGAAGTGGAAGATATTGAGTTTTTGAAATATGCGTTAAAGATGGCAACTGGTTCGGGCAAGACGTGGGTTCTTGCCGCGTTGCTTATCTGGCAGTATTTTAACAAAATTAATGAAGAAAAGGGGAATTATTCATACAGGTTTGTAATAGTAACACCAGGTCAGGAAGTTCTCAATCGTATGCTTGATTCTTTCAAAGGCAAAAGAGACCCTAAAACCGGCAACCGTATGCCTGACACTTCAGATTATAAAAAGTCGCTATTTGTGCCTGATGGCTCTCGATGGCGAGAGCGTTTTAATGTTGAAACGTTTGAACCAGATGATATAAAAAATAATATGACATTGCCGGATTCGCCATTTGTTTATATTACAAATTGGCAGCAATTCAGATTTAAAAATACTTCGCCAAATGTTTGGGCAAGATTGACTGGCGAAGATGTAGAGGAAACGCCAAGAGGTGAAATCATTCTCGATTTCCTGTCGGAATTTCCAGACCTTGTTGTAATGAATGATGAAGCGCATCACGTTCACGGCAAGCAATCTGCTAAGGGTGAAGAACTTGTCTGGCGGCAGTTTATGGACAAACTTCATATTCGCTTGCGGGAAAAACATCCGGAACAATTAAGCGCGTTTATGCAGATAGATTTTTCTGCGACTCCTTTTTATGGAAGCGGCGAAAAAAAAGAATTCTTCCCGCATATCGTTTATGATTATCCTCTGATAAACGCAATGCACAATATGCATGTGAAGCAATTATTTTTGGAAGAACGTCAATCTATTGCCGGCGAAGATTTATCAGAACTAGATTTTAGAGCGGAGAGACTTGAACCAGAAGGTACACATAAAAGGGGTGAAATTGCTTCACTTTCAGCCGGACAAAAATTACTGCTCGATATTGGCCGGTCAAAGTTAGAACAGCTTGCTTCTGAATTTAAAGAAAAGAAACTTGAAAAAAAACCTGTTATGCTGTGTCTATGTGAAGATACAACGGTGGCAAATCTTGTTAAAGACCATTTTTCAACTTTGACAGACGAAAATGCAACTTTTTATGATGATTCAAAAGTATTGGCGATTCATTCCGAGTTAAGTGATTCAGAGCTTGGCACGGCAAGAAAAAATCTTGATAAAATAGATGTCGATGATGACCCGTTAAGAGTGGTTATTTCTGTTTTAATGCTGCGTGAAGGTTTTGATAAAAATAATATTTGTGTTGTCGTAGTTTTACGCGCTACTGAAGCCGACCTATTGCTTGAACAGATAATCGGACGTGGTTTAAGATTGATGTTTCCTTCTTACAAATACCCCGAATTGCAGGATTTGAAAAAGCAGGCTTATGATGAAATACGTCTCAATAAAGCTCCTTCTAATTCATTTGATTTTCTTTTTATTGTCGAACATCCGCGATTCAAAGTATTTTATGAAAACCTGAAACAGGAAGGATATTTAATCGGAAGCGGCGATACAAGTTCAACTGGCTCAACCGGCGATTTAATGCCGATAGACGCAATCCCTGAACGAATGCCGTTATATGATATTTATTGGCCGATTCAAATATTTGATGAAGGACGTATGCCGGAACTTTCACAAGTGGAAGTAGGCCGTTTGATTAAATATCCCGCGGATTTTAGTCAACTTAAGCAATTTTTGTCCAGGTTAGTAATTCAGGAAACACATATTGAGACCGGTAAAAAAACAAAGGATTGGAAACTCGACAATGAATATTTTGATTATAATTTCTTTCTGATGCAGGCGGCAAAAGCTATTGCGACAAAAGGACAAAGTTCAATCTTAACGGCAAAACTTGCTGAAATTGCAGGCATAGTTGATGAGTACGTTTCGAATTATTGTTTCAATCAACAGATTGATTTCACAAAGCAGGAAAATTATTGTGTACTGAATTACCCAGATGTTTTCGATCATATAATCAGCACAATTCGACAGGAAATTATTAATCTGGTCAAGGACTTTAAGTACGAAACAAAAGGTGTGTGGGGTAAGTTGTCCGATGTACCAAGAATAATGGTTAGAGAAAGTAAGTCAGTAGAAACTGACAAAAGCATATATCCCAGAATTGGATATCAGCCCAAAGGCGGCGGTTTTGAACGTGATTTTATGTTAAAGGTTCTCAATGCGTCATCAGAAGTGAAGGCTTTTGTCAAACTTGATCGACGGCATAATTTGAAAATTCAATATAGAGACGAAAGTGGTATTCTTAGAAAATATGAAATAGATTTTGTTATTGAGACTGTCGAAAAAATGTATTTATTGGAAACAAAAGCGGATAAAGATATAAGTAGCCCCAATACGGCTGTTAAAGCCAAAGCAGCGGTAGCTTGGTGTAATCAAGCATCTAATGTACTGCCTATAAAAGAGTATAATCAGCCCCAGCAATGGGAATATCTTTTGTTGTCAGAATCTCTTTTCAGGAACAATGAAGGACTTGGTTTTTCCGCCTTTGTTCCATTCTGTCAGGCGATTAGAAATCGTGTAATAGCACAAGAAGAAAATAGACTTTTTATTTAATTGTCATGGGTATGAAAATTGGATTGAACAGGAACTTAAAAAAATACCTGCATAATCAGCGACTAAAAACTTGTCCGTCTCTGGTGTGATTTCCGCCTTGTGCAGAGCTTTAAGCTTGGGGAGAGGTTGTTTATTTTTTTACAGTGTTCATTAGAACACGTCTTAAAGCAAATAGCAGTGTAAATCAGTGTTAATCCCGCGAAGCGTCCCTTACGGGAGTGTCTAAAAAATTGTCTCTGTGCCCTCTGTGAACTCTGTGGCAATAAAACATCAGTGTCATCAGCGATGAAAAAACTTTGTGTCTTTGCGTCTTTGTGGCTATCTAAAAAAATCCGCATGTTTTCAAAACACCGATTTTTAATTTTTATTATTTCTGACGATTTTACTGTTGTTTTATATTAATTTAGTTCATTTCAGTGTGTTTTACTGTCATTTAATGATTTTTTTTATTCGCGAAACTTGTCGAAGCGTAGCGAAGATCCCGCAAAGCGGGACAACTTGCGTAATTTTGCGATAAAAACGCGCAATTTCTATTTGCTACTGGCTACTGACTACTACTAATAGTGTGTTTGAAATTTTGCGCAAGCAAAAACCTGCGCCGATTTTGCGAATTTTCGAAAATTTTGATTTTTGAGAAGGATTTTAAGTGTTTTTTGGCATTTTGTCGAATACGTGCGCATTTTAAACAGTGTTTTTGATGAAAAACTGAAAAATAGCAAAAAACGATAATATTTTATATAGTCAACAGTTACAGCGATTTTATTTAAAAACGTGCGCACTTTGATTTTGGGCAAAAACAGCCATAACCTCTTATTTTGCATTGGAACAAGGTATAGTTCCCTTGCGTATTTTATTAAGTCCTATAATTACATTATGATTATTTTTTAAAAAAAATTTTACATCGATTTGCACATCTGAATTTCATTTCTTATCTTTTAGTTGTAGAGCGGAACAAAAGAATTGAGTGCTTTCAACCGTCTCGATTTTGGCCGCTTTCGTGATAGGCGGCCCACTGATACTGGGCTGATTACGGAAGCCGTCAAACGGTTGAATTTTACGAAGGCTCCTATTCTCCTTCTGCTATTTGTGCTTCCTGCCTTGGGGGTTACCAGGGCAGGCGAAATTATCAAGTTCATGATATGCTGTTGAGGTTGGAAGATTGTTATCTGTAATTAATCGCTAACTAAATTGATTTTCTTCTCTCCTCCTTTAACTTGTGCTTCCTGCCTTGGCTGTCACCAGGGCAGGCGAATTTTAAAGCCTTTTATCGGCTTTTTAAGATATTGATGTGGTTACGCCCGCTTCTGGTGAGTTCGCCTGTTTTAGGCCTGCCTGCAACCTGCGGGGCCGGAGCACGCGGTGGGTTTCGTGATGCTGCCGGCAACAATAAAATTGGGGGGTTTTGCTATATTTGGAGATGGTCTCTGCCGTTAGGGGACGCAGAGGCCTTTTCTCTGCGCTCAAAAAATCACTTCTGTATTCACACATAAAAAAATTCAAGCTGTGAGTTATTCTTTTGCTTTGCTGTTAGTGTCTGGTTTGAAACCTCTTGCGCGACATAAAAAAAATTACTAACAGGCCTGCGCTAAGGTTTTGTTAGTTTTTCGCGTGTTTTTGTTTGACATACTACATATTGCGTTTAATATCATTGTGAATCTAAATATTGTATCTTTTTCCGGTGTAAAAGAATCGTGAAATGTCCATATTGCAAGGAAAATGAGGATAAGGTAATCGACTCGCGTTCGAGCGAAGCCGGCAGGGTTATTCGCCGCCGACGTCAGTGTCTTATCTGCAAAAGGCGATTTACGACTTATGAAAAGGTCGGCGAAAGCTTCAAATTAAGCGTTATTAAGAATGACAATTCGCGCGTTCCTTACGACAGGGAAAAGGTTATATCCGGCCTGCAGAAGGCTTGTTACAAAAGGCCGGTTTCAGTGGAGCAGATTCAGCAGATTGCCGACAAGATAGAAGAAGATATCTTCAGGCATTCCGATAGGGAAGTCGATTCCAAGTTTATCGGTGAAAGCGCAATGAAACATTTGAGATCTGCGGACAAGGTAGCTTACATCCGATTCGCCAGCGTGTATCGACATTTCGATGACGCGGGCGATTTACTCGAGGAAGTTACCCAAGCCATAGCGCAGCCAGACGAACAGGGCCAGCCGAAACTATTTTAGTCAAAATTTTTAGGGACATGGATGTGCAGCAGTTACAGGTTATAAAAGCTGACGGCAGCTGTGAGGCGTATCTTCACACAAAGGTAATCGCGACTTTTGTCAACGCGTTTGTCGAGCCTGCGGAGAAAAATACTTTTCTCGCATCGGAGCTTGCGGAATCTGTTACTTATTACTTGTATAATAATCATAACACTGCTACTATTACGAGCAGTGAAATTTTTTCGATTATAAAAGCGGTCTTGAGTTCGACCGGTTTTGATTTCGCCGCACAGGTTATCGCCGAGTATAGTCATCGCCGGAATCTTCTGCGGTCAAGGGTTCAGGTTGTTAAAGCGTGTTCTACGAGGATAGCGGGACTTGCAAACAATGCCGAGCCGTGGAATAAATCGAAAATAATTAATAGTTTGATTGCGGAACAAAATCTCGACCCGGCCAGCGCAAGAACAGTCGCTTCGCTTGTGGAAGAGAAGATTGTTAATTCCGGTTTTAATATTGTGCCGAGAGATTTTATTAAATTTCTCGTCAACTGGCTGATGCAGTCTTTTGTCAATGAGACAACATCAGAAGCACGAGCGGATTTGAATGTCGAAAATATGCAATATAACGCGGTAACGGATGACCGCTCCAGGCAGCCGCAGAACGGACTTTGCGAAGTCAAGGGTTAGGATAGAAGAAAAAATGAAATCCATTACCTTTCAGGCTTACGCTGCCTGTTTTTTTGAATATTTTCCTAACGCCTGATTTTTTCGGGTGTTATTTTTAGTTATAAGGAACATCGTGTCAGCCAAAATCAGAACTGACCGCTTAAACGACCCAGTCATAAAATACGCGGGTAAAAATGTTATTGCTCTGCCGCAAGACAACACCGTTGCGCAGGCGATGTCATTTCTTCGCAACCAGAACATCACCGACGAAATCGTCTATATTTATATCGTGGACGACGAACAGACGCTTGTCGGCGTTTTACCACTGCGAAAATTATTGAACAGCGACAACAAAGACAAACTATCGGATGTTATGATTAAGAATGTTGTTTACGTTCATAATTATGATTCAGTAATTGACGCGTGCGATAAATTTCTGGAGCATCGGTTTCTTGCGCTGCCGGTTGTGGATAAAGATAAAAAAATCGAGGGCGTAATCGACATTTCTCTTTTCACCGACGAAGTCAGCGCATTCGCAAGAAAAAGCGAACAAGACAATATCTTTCAGCTTATCGGTATTCATCTTGCCCACGGCAGAAGACTTTCACTGGCGGGAACTTTTAAAGACCGCTTTCCGTGGCTGATTTTCAACATCGTAAGCGGACTTATGTGCGCATTTATAGCGGGCAGATACGAACTGCTAATCAGCCAAATCACAATCCTCGCTTTGTTTATTACAATTATTCTGGCTCTTGCTGAAAGCGTAAGCATGCAGTCGATGACTATTACTTTACAGGCGTTATCAGCAAGGAAAATTTATTGGAAGAATCTTATAAAGGCACTGCGTCTGGAATTTATCATCGCTTTGGTGCTTGGTCTGGGCGGCGGAATCAGCGTGGGCGTTATCGCTCTGTTATGGAAAAAGCAATTAGTGGCCACGGTCGTCATTGTATTGAGCATTGTTTTTTCAATGATAAGCGCCTGCCTTTTGGGCATTATTATACCAGCATTAATTCGAAGGCTGCGCATCGACCCTAAAATCGCATCAGGGCCGATTGTGCTGGCTGTTTCTGATGTTGTTACGTTAATTTTTTATTTTAATATCGCCAACTGGTTGTTATCACATTAATTTTTTTTGAAAGGTAAATTATGAAAAAGATTTTAGTTTTGGTATTGTGTTTAGCGACTGCTAATTTAGCATTTGCCGCTCAAAACCCCTGCGATGTAAAAATCGGTTCACACAAGGCTGTAACGCCGGTATCGAGACCAGATATATCCTGGTGGATGCCGCGTCATGAGGCTATTGTCGAAAGAGTCAAACAGGGCAACGTTGAGTTGCTAATGATTGGCGATTCCATCACTCACGGCTGGGAAAATTCCGGCAAACCGGTTTGGGATAAGTATTACGCAAACAGAAACGCAGTCAATATGGGATTTAGCGGCGACCAAACAGAACACGTCATTTGGCGGCTGCAAAACGGCGAGATTGATAATATCAACCCGAAACTGGCCGTGATTATGATTGGCACAAATAATTCCGGCGGCGATTACACACCGGAACAAATAGCCGACGGCGTTAAAGCCATTGTTTGCCAGTTAAGAACAAAGCTGCCGAATACTAAAATTCTACTGCTTGCGATTTTCCCGCGAGGCGATGCCGAACAGTACAAAGACAAAACCAAAGGCGCCTCATTCAATCCGCAGTGGGAAAGAAACGCTAAAGCAACAAAACTTTTCTCTAAAATAGCGGATAACAAAACAATTTATTTCCTCGACATAAACAAAAAGTTCCTGAACAAGAAAGGCGAACTGCCGAGAGATGTAATGCCTGACCTGCTTCACCCAGGCGAAAAAGGCTATGAAATATGGGCAGAGGCAATGGAGTCTATGATTAAAAAGCTTACTGGTGAGAAGAAAAAATATCTTTACTTTTAACCAATGAAAATAAAAAAGGCCGGTGTTAAAACCGGCCTTTTGCTTTTACTGGATTTACCAGATAACTTTACCTTTTTCATTTCGCCAATATTTTATGTTCCAAAGTTTCTTGACGTCGCCCATTCTGATTTTCGTCGTAACGACGTTATTTACATCATCGATGTATAAACCGATTCTGCTTTTATCGAAATTCATACTCTTGTAATCAAGACCATTTGGTTCGCCAAGTCTCTGTGCGAGTGCGGGCGATTCATTCAGAACATAAAGCGCTCTTTCGTACATCTGATTCGACATCATCGCAGCCTGATTAAGAACCCTGCTGTCCTGTCTTACTTCCACGAAATCGTCGCGAGTCATTTCGAATATCTTCTTAATGATGGCGATTTTTCTTTCGTTCTCATTTGTGTAAGGTTCAGACAGTGTTTTTTCATCAAGCACAATCTCGCTGTCCCATCGGAGATTCTGATTCTCGTTGTGAAGATGTACAGCCCTTTCGTCAACCGCCATAAAATACTTGCGGGCAACAGTGGAACTTTCTTCATCGAACGTTACCATCGTAGTCCAAAATTGCGAAGTATCTTTCTTTTCGCCCCAGCATGCGACAGTATCCTTGCTTTGACTGGTCAGCTCTTTGTCGTACTGCTTTACCATTTCCAAAACTTCGGCACTGGTAGTTTTCGACATTTCGATTTTTCGGTACGCTTCCGGAAGCTGATTTGTATAGGGCGGCTCTTCGAACCACAGCCTTTCGCCTATTTCTTCAACTCCGCAGCCTGACAAAAATATTCCGGCTGAAACTACTGACAGAATCAATATATAATTAATTCTTTTCATGCAGTTGCCCTTTCAAAAGACTCAACAATTTTGAATTTTAATTTTTAAATTACGTTATACTTCTTTAGCGTGAATCCACTTCATCATATTACGCAGTTTTCTGCCGACTGTTTCGAGTTTGCAGTTGTAATCTTTCTTATACAGTGCGTTGAATTTCTTCATGCCGTGTTTGTATTCGCCGACCCATTCTTTGGCGAATTTTCCGCTGGTGATTTCAGCGAGAATCTTTTTCATTTCAGCTTTGGTTTTTTTAGTAACGATTCTCGGCCCGCGTGTCAAATCGCCGTATTCAGCGGTGTTTGAAATGCTGTATCTCATATAGCTCATACCGCCCTGATACATCAGGTCAACGATGAGTTTCACTTCGTGCATACATTCAAAGTAAGCTATTTCGGGCTGATAACCTGCTTTAACCAGCGTCTCGAAACCTGCTTTGATAAGAGCAGTCAGACCGCCGCAGAGAACTACCTGTTCGCCGAACAAATCTGTTTCTGTTTCTTCTTTGTATGTCGTCTGGATGATACCGGCACGTGCTCCGCCGACACCATTGCCCCATGCGAGCGCGATTTTCTTCGCGTTGCCTGTCGCATCCTGCTGAACAGCAACGATGCACGGAACTCCGCCGCCCTTTTCATATTCGCTGCGAACCAGATGCCCCGGACCCTTCGGTGCAATCATAACTACGTTCACGTCTTTGGGCGGAACGATATATTTGAAATGAATGTTGAATCCGTGGCAGAAGCCCAGTGTCTGGCCTGCTACGAGGTTCGGTTTGATTTGTGTTTCGTAAATCTTCGCCTGCATTTCATCGGGCAGAGTAATAATAATCAAAGTTGCGTCTTTCATCGCGGTCTTGATATCGCCCGGTTTGAAACCATATTTCTGTGCGAGTTTGAAATTGTCTGTGCCTTTCAATTCAGCAACAGCAACTTTGATTCCGCTGTCACGAAGATTAAGACTGTGCGCGTGTCCCTGGCTTCCGAAGCCTATGACCGCGACCTTTTTTCCCTTAAGAGCCGTAATTGGGGCGTCTTTTTGGTAGTAAATTTTTGCCATTTCGATTAACTCCTATAAAAAATTTAATTATTTGGCGTTAGAATTTTACTTTTTTTACACTGAATTGCCTATATTTGCAAGTAAATATTATTGACATAAGGAATAATGGGTAGTATAGCTCTTTTATCCTTCTGTTTAATGGAGTTTATATGCCAAGACGAATATATTTTCCAGTAATTTTGCTTGTTTGCGGGCTAACCACTTTCCTTTTTGGTCAAGTAGAGTTAAAAAACGGAAATTTTGATGCACAGATACCTCTTACAAGCTGGAACTTACACTTCTATGGCGCTCATCCGATAGTCTCCGCTGACATGGAAAATCGCAAGGACGGCATTCAGTCTGTCAAAATATCCAGCAGCGAATTGTCAGATTGCGCTATTGCACAGGAAGTCGAAGTAATACCGGGAAAATTGTATTCTTTGACAGGCTGGATACGCACTGAAAACCTAAATTCTTTTGATTCACCTGTTTTTGGGGCAATCCTCATACAGTTTCCAGATGGCAGAAGTAATATTGCTTATGGCCAAAATCATAACGGTACCACTGAATGGACACAGGAAGTAATTCTTTTTGTAGCCCCTGAATGCGGCAAAATACGTATTTCCCTGTTTTTCGTCGGCTACGGAAAAGGCACCGGAACAGTCTGGTTTGACAATATCCAGCTCCACTGTCCCAATGAACTTTCCGGTAAAGTAAAAATAAGGCCAAAACTTCGTTTCAACAACAAGATTAGCCCATTTCAATACGGTCAATTCATAGAACCGTTTTATGATTGCGGTATTGGTATGTGGTCAGAGAAACTCTCCGACCAGAGCTTCGAGGGAATCACTCCTTTTAAGGATTTTGTAGTTTTTCGAAAAACAAAGGATTTTCAGTATATGCAATGGTATCCAATCGGCGCTGTGCATCGAGGTTTGTATTCGTTGGATGATAAAAATCCTGTTAATGGACGTGTCGCACAGTGCATTAAAGTTAAAAATCCGGAACCCTGCGTTCTCGGAATCGCACAGGATGGAATCGCAGTAAAGAAAGGAGAAACATATCATTTTTCTGTTTACCTACGGAATCACAAAATACGCGATACGATTCGCGTTTCTTTATTTGAGCAGGAACATGTTCTGGCACAGCTTCAGTTTAGCCCTATCTTAAATTGGCAAAAATTTCAGGGCGATTTAATCCCAAACGCTGATTCTGTAAACGCTTCATTAAAAATCGAATTTACAGCTCCCGGCACTTTATGGCTCGACCAGATTTCACTTATGCCTGCCGATTCTGTATTCGGCTGGAGAAAAGATGTTGTTGAAGCAATCAAGGCGATGAAACCCGGAATTATTCGATGGGGCGGAATTGCCATTGAGCACGTGGATTGGAAAAATTTAATCGGAGACCCTGACAAACGGCAACCATGGATTGACCCTTTCTGGGGCGGCAGACACAATCCCGCCGCAGGTCTTGAAGAATTTGTCAAGCTCTGCAATTCCCTTGATATCGAACCGATGATTTGCGTCCGTACCACAGATTCCAATGCCTCTGACGCTGCTGCACAAGTTGAATATTTCAACGGTTCTACTGGTACGCCAATGGGCGCATTGAGGGCAAAAAACGGTCATCCAGAACCGTATCATGTAAATTACTGGCAAATAGGCAACGAACAGGAAAGTCCGGAATACACGCAAAAACTGAAACTTTTCTCTGAAGCAATGAAGAAAAAATATCCATCAGTTAAACTTTTATCATCATTCCCTAATCCTGATATTCTTCGCGAAGCACCTTTGATTGACTATGTTTGCCCACATCATTATCGTTCTGATTTGTGCGGCTGTAACGGTGAATTCAAGCGGATGCAATCATGGATTCAAAACTATGGCGGCGGCAGACCTATTAAAATCGCAATAACCGAGTGGAACACAACAGCGGGAAATTGGGGATTATCCAGAGGTGAACTTTGGACATTGGATAATGCGCTGGCCTGTGCAATCTATCATAATATTATGCATCATAATGCCGATTTGGTTGAGATTTCCAATCGTTCCGATTTGATTGACAGCAGTTGTGCAGGTTGTATTCAGACCAACTCGTACCAAATATTTAAAACACCCGCATATTATGTCCAATCCCTCTATGCTAATAAATCCGGCGATTATTCACTTCAGTCCACAATCAATGGAAATGTTATGCCGAACGAAATTAGTGCAACAATCAGCGGTGACAAAAGATTTGTTACTCTCTTTTTTGTAAATCAATTCCGGGCTTCTCGAAAAATTAGATTCGATTTTTCAGAATTAGGACACGCTAAAGAAAACATCACTATATGGACGGTTCAGGATACAAAACACGCATGCCAGAGAGATATTGCGAATAGTTTTGAGGAACCAGAAAGAGTAAAGATTGTTGAATCCGCAACGACTCTGGAACAGAATAAATTTACATACACTGTTCCAGAATTATCTTTAAGTGTATTTCTTCTGGAAATTGCTCCATAAAATTTGTGCGTTTATTGATTCGTACATAAAAATTTAAGGCAAAGCATAGTTGTTTTTTCGTTAAGCAACCATACTTTGCCTATTTTTAAGCGACATTTACAAACCTCTGTTATTCGTTCGCGGAACCGCCGGGGGTACTCAATTTTCCCATCGCTACGGTGCCTGTGCGAACCATATTCTTGATTCCATACGGCCTGCACGCTTCGATAAACTGCTCGAGTTTTTCTTCGCCGTCAGCGAGTTCGACCATAACAAATTTCGGCCCGACATCAACGACTCTGGCCTTGAACATTTCGAAAAGCGCGAGAATTTCGTGCCGTTTTTCAGGCGGCGCGTGCACGCACATCAGCATTAAATCGTGCGCGACAACATCTTTGAATGAATAATCCTGCACTTTGACGATTTCCACAATTTTCTCGAGCTGCTTGCGAACCTGCTCAACAACCTTATCGTCGCCGATTACAACTATCGTCATTCTGCTCAACGCCGGCTCATCTGTTCTGCCGACCGCCAGCGAATCAATATTAAATGCCCGTGCCGCGAACATTCCGGCAACGTGTGCCAGAACTCCCGGTTTATTCTGAACTAAAGCGCTAATTATATGTTTCATATTTTACCTCATCTTTAATTTCAAATCTCAAACTTCAAATTCGTTACGCCATACTCTCGAAAATGTCCAGGCCGTCCATTTCGTGCAGGCTCTTTCCTGCGGGAACCATCGGCCAAACATTTTCTTCGCGTTCGACTCTGAAATCGAGAACGCAAGGGCCTTTCGTTTTGAGCATTTTATCAATCGCGTTTTTAACGTCGTTCTTCTTTTCAACGGTAATTCCAACGGCACCAAACGCCTCGGCAACCGCAGCGAAATTCGGGCTGCGCAGCGAACTTTTCGAATATCGTTTGCCGTAGAACAGTTCCTGCCACTGGCGAACCATACCCATATAGCCGTTGTTCAAGATGCAAACCTTGACCGGCAGTTCATACTGAACCGCTGTGCAAAGCTCGTTCATCGTCATATTAAAGCTGCTGTCGCCGTCAATGTCGATAACCGTCATATCCGGTTTCGCAACCTGTGCGCCAATCGCGGCGGGCAAACCAAAACCCATCGTTCCAAGACCGCCTGAAGTAATAAAATGTCTGGGCTGCGTGTGTTTATAAAATTGAGCAGTCCACATCTGATGCTGTCCGACGCCTGTAACGATTATCGCGTTGTCTTTGGTCGCTTCCCAAATCTGCTCGATAACATACTGCGGCTTGATATTCGGGCTTTTAGTATCGTATCTCTGCGGATATTTACTTTTCCATTCAGCGATTTTCGCGAACCATTCTTTGCGTTCTTTATATTTAATTTCCTTTGTCAGTTCGCCGAGAATATATTTCGCGTCGCCGACAACAGGAATATTGACCGTAACATTTTTGCTGATACTGCTTGGGTCGATATCAATGTGAATAAATTTCGCTTTCGGAGCGAAAGTCTTGATTTTTCCGGTAACTCTGTCGTCAAATCTGGCGCCAACGGCTATCAGCAAATCACACTCCTGAACAGCAAAGTTCGCATAAGCAGTTCCATGCATACCGAGCATATCCAGCGATTCCGGCTGCGTCTGGTCATAAGCTCCCAGCCCCAGCAGCGTCATCGTAACTGGTATATTCGCCTTTTTGGCAAACGTACGCAATTCTTCCGCAGCGTTAGCCGCGATAACTCCGCCGCCGACGTAAAGCACCGGCCTTTCGGATTTATTTATCTCTTCGGCCGCAAGCGTTATCTGCCGCTGATGGCCTTTGATTTGCGGTTTGTAGCCGGCCAGAACAACTTCCTCGAGCGGCTTAACTTCGCATTTGTTAACCTCAACGTCAACGGGAATGTCAATCAGAACAGGGCCGGGGCGACCGGTCTTGGCGATATGAAACGCTTCACGAATCGTCTGCTGCAAATCCCTGACGTCCTTAACAATAACGTTATGTTTTGTAATCGGCCGCGTGATGCCTGTCGTATCAGCTTCCTGAAACGCATCGTTGCCGATAAGGTCCGTGCGAACCTGTCCTGTAATCGCAACCATAGGAACAGAGTCCATCATCGCGTTCGCAATGCCTGTGATAAGATTGCACGCGCCGGGCCCGCTTGTGGCGACTATAACGCCTACCTTGCCGCTTGCGCGAGCGTAGCCGTCTGCCATGTGACAGCCGCCCTGCTCGTGGCGGGGAATTATGAAATTGATTGGTGCATCGTAGAGTTTGTCGAACAACGGCAATACCACTCCGCCGAGATAACCGAACATATCTTCGACACCCTGTTCAATCAGAGTTTGGACGACAATTTCAGCGCCGGTTTTGATAGGTAATGGGTCTGTTTGATTTGTCGGAGCGCATTGCCCCTTTGACGTGGGTTCTTTCATTTTTACTCCTATTCCGGCTACAATGGATTAATGGACTTGTCTGAAGTACCGACTTTTGAGCAACGAGCTTCAAAAGCCTGCCACATCAGGATTTATGTCCTGCCATATAGCCTAAATTAAAGCTTAATGCTTTATACTACCACTATTTGCACTTTTTGTCAATACCCCATATTCCAGGCAAAGCCAGCCGAAGGTCAATCCCTTTGGGATGAAGAATCTCTGGTTTTCATCAATTCTTTAAGGTATGTCGGTGCTTTCGTCTCGAACATCATTTGTTTGCCGGTCGAAGGATGCAAAAATGAAATCGACTTTGCGTGCAGTGCGAGCCTTTTGAATCCATCGTCTTTTTTGCCGTATTTTCTGTCGCCGGCAATCGGATGCCCCTCGTCAGACATGTGCACACGAATCTGATTTTTCCTGCCGGTCAACAGATTGATTTCCACTAAACTCAAAGCGTTAGATTCTTTAATTACCTTATAAGCTGTATGCGAAAGTTTGCCTTTGGCTTTGTCATTCGTTGAATAAACGACGAACATTTTATTTTCCGCCAGATATGAACTAATAACGCCTTCTTTTTCTTTCAGATGTCCGTGAACGACAGCGAGGTATCTCTTTTCAGTTTTGTCCCACTGTGCCTGTAATTTTTCCTTTACCTCTTCGCTCTTTGCGAAAATCAAAACGCCGGAAGTCCACTGGTCGAGCCTGTGAACTGTGTAAATTTGCTTGCGCGATTTGTAATTACCTTTGCGAACATAATCGGTGAGGATGTATTGAGCAGTTTTGGTTTTTTCGGTCGCTGTTTTAACTGTCAGCAGTCCGGCCGGTTTATCAATAACGATAATATCATCGTCCTCGTAAAGTATTTCGAGATTGCGCGGTAAATGTCTGTTTTGTTTTTTTGCCATTTTTATCTCGGTATTTTACTCCAGTCAATCGGATTTCTGTCAAGCTCAATAATTTCAGAACTGTTAATCCGCCAGCGTTTATCCGCTGTTTTCTCGAAGTACAGTTTCGCTTTGACAATCAGAAATCCCTTGCCCATTTGAGCGATACGGCTCTGCTCGGCGAACTTAACCATCGCTTCAAATGTCATTGTCGCTTTTCCGTTTTGAATATCCGTCTGCCGACTTAAAAACGTTACCTTATCGACCATCGCGGTTTCAAAAAGCCCCTGACAATAAGCAACGATATATGTTTTCGATGGATGTAATGAATCAGAATAATTATCTGCCATTATTTCTTCTATCGACGCAACGTTCCGCTGCTGAAAGGCCTTTATGCCTTTGTTTACAGTGCCGAGGATTTTTTCATTGACCGTCTGAACAAAATATGAAACCGCAAACGCCGCGATATAAATCGCCAGCGGCAGTAGATAATGCCAATGCCTTTTTTTATCGGGACAGACAACCCTGAAAATCCAAAAGACAATAAAAACGAACAGGCCAATTCCAATCCCTAAAAACGGAAACTCAAACGGATTCCATAAATTCATATTCATTTCCTCAAAGATTTAGTTTCTCAATGCCTGTAATTGTGCAGGTATTCTGCCTTTACGTTTAATAAAGTTTGGCGATGCAATCGGCGAAACCTTCATAATCGGAGCCGAACCTAAAAGCCCGCCAAAGTGCACGATTTGTCCGGCCTTTTTGCCCGGCACAGGAATAATTCTTACACTCGTCGTTTTATTATTCGCAACGCCAATCGCCAACTCATCTGCGATTATCGCGCTGATACAATCGGCAGGAGTATTGCCCGGCACAGCGAACATATCCATCCCGACCGAACAAACGCTGGTCAGCGCTTCGAGTTTTTCAAGATTCAGCGCACCGGTTCGCACCGCGCGAATCATTCCGGCGTCTTCACTTACAGGAATAAACGTGCCAGACAATCCGCCGACATTGCCCGATGCCATCGAGCCACCTTTTTTCACCGCGTCCATCAGCATCGCAAGCGCAGCGGTCGAACCCGGCCTGCCCATTCTCGAAACGCCCATCGCTTCGATAATTTCAGCCACCGAATCGCCCCGCTTCGGCGTTGACGCAAGCGATATGTCAACAATTCCAAAATCAACGTTCATCATCTGCGCAACTTCTCTGCCGATAAGCTCGCCGGCTCGTGTGATTTTGAAAACCGTGCGTTTGATAACTTCCGAAAGCATCGTCAAATCACACTTGGGATTATTCAGCACAACGTCCTTTACAACGCCGGGGCCGGAAATTCCGATATTCAGTGAGTAATCGCCCTCGCCGACGCCGTGATGGGCGCCTGCCATAAAGGGATTGTCCTCCGGCACATTGGCGAACACGGCCAGCTTTGCACAGCCGATTCCGTTTTTGCTGTTGCGGGCGAGGTCTTTGATGATATGGCCAACTTTTTCAATCGCGGTCATATTCATTCCCGACCTGCTGGACGCAAGATTCAGAAATGAACAAAGCCGCTGCGTTTTCGGAATCGCGTAAGGCAGCGAATCGATAAGCAGCTCGTCCGCCGATGTCATACCTTTCTGCACAAGGGCGCCAAATCCGCCGATGAAATCGATGTTAGCGTCGCGTGCCGCCCTGTCTAAAGTTTTGGCAACGGAAACTGCTGTGGAAATTTTTCTCGGCAGCGATTCGATAAGCAGTGCTACCGGCGTAACGCTAATTCGCCTGTTGGTGATTGGAATGCCGTATTTGTCCTCAAGCTGGTCGGCGCATTGATTGAGCTTCTTTCCCATCTCGGAGAGCCGTTTGTAGATTCGTTTATTGAATGAGGCAAGGTTTCTATCAACGCAATCTTTGAGATTAACGCCAAGCGTTACGGTTCTGATATCGAAATTCTGTTCGATAGTCATTTTTACCGTCTCAAAAACTTCTTCTACTGATATTCGCATAATATTGTTTTCCTGATAAAAATTAAGATTGATAGTAATTTACCCGAAAACCACCATTTACGCCAATAATAATATCTTCCGGTTTTATCTGCCTGCATATCAGAAAAAGGTCTGTAAAACAGCAGGATTCGAGACAAATAACCATTTTCTTGATATCAGGAAAATGGTATCTCTGGATTCAGGAGCACATCGACAAATAGAGGGTATTACTCTTACCCATTACGCCCGTTATATCATCGCATAAAAGAATGGTCGTCTAAACAATGAAAACAACAAAAGAAACAGATAAATCCTGTTGAGTTAAAAATGAAATAGAGTAGAATTTTAAGGGTAGGCTCTAAGGAAGCAAAAATGGAAGTATTTTATTTTAAAACAGTAATCTGTGTATACCGTTTTACACGAAATATATAAATATTATTTGCTGAGGATAATAATGACGCAAGACAACACAATCTTTGCCTTTGTATTGATGCCTTTCGATAGCAAATTTGATGATATTTATAAATTAGGAATTAAAGAAGCGGCATCCAGCCTAGGAATTCGAGCAGAGCGTGTAGATGAACAACTTTATTCCGAAGGTATTCTATCTAGGATTTACAATCAGATTGGCCTTGCAGACATTATAATAGCTGACATGACTGGTCGTAATGCAAACGTGTTTTACGAAGTCGGTTATGCTCATGCTAAAAGCAAAATATGCCTGCACCTTACTCAAGAAGCAACTGACATACCATTCGACCTTCAGCATCACCGCCACATTGTATATGGCGACTCAATTGTCAGATTAAAAACTGAACTGATAGAGAATCTCAAGTGGGCAAAAATAGAAATTGAGAATTACCGAAAAAGTCTTATCCGAGTGAATACAAATAACATATCTGCCACGCTTAAAAAATCGGAATATTACGCAACAGGTGTGGTTGATTTCCGTATTGATCTTTTCAATGATTCGGACATGGCCTCTGAAGAAATTGAGGCTTTGTATTTTTATGCCAACAAAGATTGGAAGATTACTCAAAATGATGTCAACTGTGAAAGAAGCGATTCGGACATCAACGGTTATAAGTATTTGTATCTCCTCTCTCCACCAAGGAATAAAATCCCCAAAAAGTCTTGGCTACCACTCATCTTTAAAACAGAACGCCATCTTGCTCACGCTTTTGATGGGGTAGAATTAAAGGACTCGTATCCGATAAATGGTATAGCTGTTCTTCGAATAATTACGCCATCCGGAACATTTGATCATCAGATATTAATAAATTTGGTTGCTAGTGATGATTTTCCATTCTAAAAAATACCTAACAATCGAAATGGTAGGCAGACATAAAATTTTCAGACGTTGTCATTTTACATATTATATTATTTATCATGATAAACTTTGGCGTTACAGAACAGAAGAAACAAGAGCTTGAGCAGCGGATGCAGAACTGCAATCTGCTTGAGGGCGATTTAGAGGAAAAATTCGTCCGCAGCGGCGGAGCCGGAGGACAAAAAGTCAATAAAACTTCTACCTGCGTCTATCTGAAACACATCCCCACAGGCCTATTCGTCAAGGTGCAAAAGAGCCGAAGCCAGCAATTGAATCGCTTTTATGCCAGAAGGCAACTTTGTGAATTAATCGAGAATAAACAACTGGGAAAAGACAGCCCGCAGGCGAAAAAAATTGAAAAAATCAGAAAGCAGAAAGACCGCCGCCGGCGCCGGCATTAAAATACCACCCTCTTGACACAAAAGATAACGCATCGTAAAATTTCACTATATTTTAGAAAGGACTTAAAATATGAAAAAAGTTTTATTGGTTATGTTAATGGCATCGATGCTGGTTCTCGCTGGCTGCAAAGATAAAAAAGACCCCGTACAGAATAACGAAGGCCCTATGCAAAAAGCGGGTGAAAAGGCGGATAATGCCGCCGAGAAAACTGGCGAGGCCGTCAAAGACGCAGCTGACGCGACAGGCAGTACTGTTAAAGGTGCCGCTGACGCAACAGGCAGTGCCGTCAAAGACGCCACTGAAAAGACAGGCGAAGTAGTGGGCGACACGATTAGCAAGTAAGCGAAAGAATATTAGGAACACAAATCTGAAAGGAATCTTAATATGAAAAAAGTTTTATTGGCTATGTTAATGACATCGATGTTGATTTTAGTCGGCTGCGGCGAAAACAAGGATGAAGGCGTTTTCCAGGCAACCGGCAAAGGCCTTGACACAGCCGTTGAGAAAACCGGCGAAACCGCAGGCACCGCAGTTGACGCTACCGGCAAAACAGCCAAAACCGCTGTTGATGCCACAGGAAAAACCACTAAAGGCGCACTTGACGCAACGGGTAATTTCTTCAAGAAAACAACCGACAAGACCGCTTCCTTGCTAAAATGCGAGAAGAAAACCAGCGATGCCAATACTGTCAAAGATGTCAACGGCACAAAATAACTAATCCGTATAATTGGGTTAACAACGCACAATTTCGAATGAGAATGAGCGGTTTTTTTCGCAAAATCGAATATCTTTGATTTATTGAAAAAAATGGCTATAATTCGGGGGTATTGCGGCGACTTTAACTTTGTTTATGCCGTAAGAGTTTATTCCATAATGGTTTGGAGAGGTGTCGGAGCGGCTGATCGAGCTGGTTTCGAAAACCAGTGTACGCTTTACCGCGTACCGCGAGTTCGAATCTCGCCCTCTCCGTTTATTTATACAGAATTTCTAAGTTCTTAAAAATACATTAATTATGGCAAAACGTGTGGAGAGTTTTACCCTCTCTGATTTAATTCTGTTTTTCTAAAAAAAAGTTTATAACTTTCTACATTCTAAACAGTTGCAGATTGTTGCTTATTTTTGACTACC